>PPDG01000041.1 GCA_002899795.1 Desulfobacteraceae bacterium
CTGCAATCTCAAATCTGCATTCTTCCCTCTGACCTCTGCGTTATAACTCTACTATGATGGGAAGTATTATCGGGCGACGTTCTAAGACCTTGTTAAAAAACCGCCTGAGTTTTCTGTGTATCTCTTTTCTCACCTGGTCCCAATCAATGGGAGCACCGAGGCCTGCAGCCTCTTCGAGCACTTCGCGAAGGATGGATTCGGCCTCGTCAAGAATGTGGGCTTTTGCTTCCTCAAAGACAAAACCACGGCTGGTGATATCGGGTCCATTAAGAATATCGCCGCTTATTCGATCCACAACCACAACGGCAATAACCAGCCCGTCCTTGGACAGATGGCGCCGATCGCGAAGCACATGATCGCCCACATCACCAACGCCCTTGCCATCCACGAGGACGCGGCCTACCTTGACCCTGCCGCCAATGCGTGCCCCATGATGATCGAACTCTATGACATCGCCGTTTTCCGCCAGGAGCAAGTGATCAGCCGGAATTCCTGTACTTGCGGCCAACTGCAAGTGTTTGACGAGATGGCGGTACTCCCCGTGGATGGGGATGAAGTAGCGCGGCCGGGTGATGTTCAACATCAATTTGAGTTCTTCTTGGTTGGCGTGTCCGGATACGTGAATTTCCGAGACCTTCTCGTAGAGGACCTCAGCACCACGCCGATAAAGATGATTGATAATGTTGGTTATGGATTTTTCATTGCCGGGGATGAATTTGGATGAAAGGATTACCGTATCGCCCGGCTGGATACGGAGTTGACGATGGTCATCGAGGGCCATCCGGGTGAGGGCAGAGAGCGGTTCCCCCTGGCTACCAGTGGTGAGCATCAGTACCTGCTCGTCCGGTAGGGTGGCCATCTCTGGCAGGGTAATCTCCAACTCCTCAGGGAAATCCAAATAGCCAAGCTTCCTGGCTAGGCGAACATTGGCCAGCATGGACTTGCCATTCAGAAAAACCTTTCGGCCAAACTGACGAGCCAGATTTACTACTCGTTGGATGCGAGGAATGTTGGAGGCGAACACGGCAACAATAATACGTCCGCCGCAGTCATCCATGGTATGTCTGATAGTTTCGCCGATCTCCCTTTCAGATAGGGTGTAGCCCTCACGCTCCACGTTGGTGGAGTCAGAAAGAAGGGCAAGCACACCCTCCTCACCATAGAATGAGAAGCGGTTGAGATCAGTGTGCCGGCACGCTACCGGGCTATGGTCTATTTTGAAATCGCCAGAATGGATTATAGTTCCGAACGGGCTCTTTATTGCCAAGCCGACACCATCGGAAATACTATGACATACGGGGATAAACTCGATGGTGAAAGGGCCGATTGCAATTGTCTCTTGTGGGCTAACTGTTACAAACGGTACCAGGTCTTCTAGTTGGAACTCTTTAAGCCTCTCAGCCACGAGAGCTAAGGTCAAAGGGGTCCCGTAAATGGGAGCTCTGATTTCCGGGACGATAAAAGGCAGACCACCAATATGATCTTCGTGTCCGTGGGTGAGGATGATACCTGCTACGTGTCCGGCCCGACTCCGCAAGTAAGAAATGTCGGGAATTACCATATCGATTCCCAGCATATGGTCTTCTGGGAACATTACTCCCGCATCCACCACGACAATGGTGTCACCGTACTCAATCAGCATCATGTTGAGGCCGATTTCCCCGAGACCGCCGAGCGGGATTAGTTTCAAGGTGTGATTGCTATCCTGGTTCATTTTCATGAGTGTTTCGATTCCGCCGCAGTTGGCTTTACCTTAATCGGTTCAGGCTCCCCTTTTTCCAGCGGAGGCAGCTTATCCTGAATTCGCCTCCGGATTTCGGAGATCAGCCAATCTCTGTCTCGCAAACTAATGTCCTTGGTGGGTACGGGATCGCCAACGTAAATTAGCACAGTCTGCGGCCTCATCCTGAACCCCTTTTTTGGCAGAATCGCAAAAGTGCCGCTGACGCTCACGGGAACAATGGGGCGCTTGGATTTGATGGCAAGGTGAAAACCTCCTTTTTTAAAGGACTGAAGCGTGCCGTCTGCAGTCCTGGTGCCCTCAGGGAAAATGACAATGGAAGTCCCCTCGCGTACCCGGGCTGCTGCCAGATCAATGCTCCGTAAGGCCTCTCTGCGGTTACTTCGGTCAATGGGGATGTAGCCAGCACCCTTCATGCCCACCCCAAGAAAGGGAAGCTGAAAAAGCTCTTTTTTGGCGAGCCAGCGAAACTGGGTGGGGAGATGGGCGAGGAGCGCGAAGATGTCAAATTGGCTCTGGTGATTGGCCGCAAACACGTAAGCTTGGTCGGGGTCTATGTTTTGCAGTCCCTCCACTCGGACTTTCACACCAGCTGCAAACAGCACAATCCGGGCCCAGAGTCGAGCTATGAGGTGGGAAAGATTGCCCCCACGGCTTATAAGGGCGAAAATCATGGCGGCACTACCACAAAAGACGGTAGCGAAAAACAGGACAATATAAAATAAGAGAGAGCGCAGCATTCGCAATCCAGGCTGGTTAGTTTTTCGAGTATGTTAAAAGGATTGGCAGCCCTCGTCAAGCACAGTACCCGGATTTCTCCGCTTGATTTGCCTTGATAGAATTGATAGGGTTACATTGTCTGTATGAGCGCATGGGGTCTGGAACTGAGGGCATAGTGTCTTGTTCTCAAACTCTTGGGCCCAGCGCTTCGAGTGTGGTAGGAGGTACATATACCAGTAATCCTCCCTTTATTCAACAATTTCTAATAATTCTGAGATCTTGCTTGTGCGTTACTACCCTATCTTCCTCGATGTTGAGGGTCGGGCCTGTTTGGTGGTGGGCGGTGGAGAGGTGGGGGCGCGGAAAGTCAAGACTTTACTTGATTGCGGTGGTTTGGTGGGGGTTGTTTCCCCTGAGGTTGTAGCGTGGCTGGAGGAAAAAATCCAACAGGGAGTAGTGGAGCTGAAGGGTAGTCATTATGAAGAGCGTCAGCTTCAAGGGTGTTTTCTGGTGATCGCTGCCACTGATGATGTGGAGCTCAACTGCCGCATAGCTCAAGACGCAGAGAAAAGGGGACTGCTTTGCAACGTGGTGGACTATCCCCAAGAGGGGAATTTCATCCTCCCAGCTCTGGTCCAGCGTGGTGCATTGACCGTGGCCATCTCCACCTCGGGCAAGAGCCCCGCCCTGGCGCGCCAGCTTCGCCAGGACCTGGAGCAGCGTTTTGGCGTGGAATACTCTGACTTTCTGGAACTCATGGGGGCGGTGCGAGAGCGGCTTCTCAAGGATAGCCAGGACTCCCGAGCCAACAAGGAGCGCTTTGATCAACTGGTACAGTCGCCGTTGCTCGAACTGGTGCGGCGGCGTGATTATGAGGGTGTGGACCGCATTTTGCGAACAGTTTTGGGACAAGACTATTCGCTCAAAAAATTGGAGATCTCCTGGTGAATGAGTCCGTTCTTCTCTTTTCAGTAATAACCACTCTGCTTTACGCAGTGGGGACGGTGGGTTTTCTCATCTATGTAATTCGGACGGAGAAGGTAATCCACCGTATTGCCTACGGGTTCCTTCTGGCGGGATTCGTGAGCCATACCCTAGGGCTGGCAATGCTGGTGAGCCAATTACGTCAGATGCCCGTAACCACCTTACCCCAAACTTTTTCGCTGTTCGCCTGGGCCATTGTGGGTAGCTATCTCGCCTTCCAATTGAAATTCAACATTCGCATATTGGGTACTTTTGTCTCACCGTTGGCAGTTGTGTTCATGCTGCTTTCCTCAGCGATTCCCGGCCGAGTAATTCCCAACAGTCAGCTATTCAAAAGCTTCTGGCTAACCTTACACGTGGCAACCATGTTTATCGGCATGGCCATTTTTGCGCTGGCATTCTGTGCCGGGATTATGTACCTCCTCCAGGAACGCCAAATCAAGAGCAAGAGCTTCGGGCTCCTTTATCGCCGCCTGCCTTCTCTTGAGGTGCTTGATTCGCTCAACTACGTCTGCCTGACCTTTGGTTTCCCTCTGATCACCATCGGACTTATTTCCGGCTTCGTTTATGCTGGAGCAGTCTGGCAGTCCTTCTGGCACTGGGATCCCAAGGAGATCCTTTCTGTGGTTACATGGTTGATCTATGCTGTACTACTGCATGAACGCTTGGCTGTAGGCTGGCGCGGCAGAAGGGCAGCCATTATGGCGATTATCGGCTTCAGTGTCATTCTGGTGACCTTTGTCGGGACGAGTCTTATCCTTGAAGTTCACCACAGCTTCAAACTTGGTTAGTGGAGGGGTATGGATCGGATTGTCCTCATAGGATTGAATCACAAGACAGCCCCGGTGGAAATCCGGGAGAAGTTTGCCGTTGTCTGCGTGGATACCAGCGGACCGCTCATGAATCTGGGCCAGATGCGTGCTTTGCGGGAATCCTTCTATCTATCCACCTGCAACCGCATGGAGGTGCTCTTTACAACCCCGAGACTTGACGAGGGGATCAGTGCTGTGGTGGGTTTGCTGGCGGATATCTACGGCCAGACAGGTTCGGCGCTGAAACCCTATCTTTACACCTATATTGACCAGGACGCAGTGAAACACCTGTATCGCGTTGCATGTAGCCTGGACTCAATGGTGGTGGGTGAATCTCAGATACTCGGCCAGATCAAAGACGCTTACCGCCAGGCTACGGAGGCAAAAACATCTGGGGTAATTCTCAACAGACTTTTGCACAAATCTTTTTCGGTGGCTAAACAGGTGCGGACAGAGACTCGAATTGGCAGCAGTGCCGTCTCCATCAGTTATGCGGCAGTAGAACTCGCCAAGAAGATTTTCCAGGAGCTGCAAGGGAGAACAGCTCTTCTCATTGGTGCCGGCGAGATGGCTGAACTGGCTGCTGAACATCTTCTCTCCAATGGGGTTGAGCGGATTGTGGTAGCCAACCGCACTCTGGAAAGAGCCTTGGCCTTGGCTAAAAGATTCAATGGAACTACGGTGGGCTGGGATGAGTTAGCCGAGGAGCTTAGACGGGTTGACATCATTGTCAGCTCCACTGGTTCACCGGAACCAATTTTGAGTGCTGAGCAAGTAAAACAGCGGATGCGGGCACGGAGGAACCGGCCGCTATTTTTCATAGATATTGCTGTGCCCCGCGATATTGATCCAGAGGTCAACCGCATTGACAATGTATATCTCTACAATATTGACGATCTGCAAGGTATTGTTGAGATGAATCAGGCCGAGCGTCTCAAAGAGGCGGCTCGGGCGGAGCACATTATTGCCGCAGAGGCGTTGAAATTTGACGGTTGGCTAAGGACTTTGGAGGTTGTTCCCACCATTGTCTCCCTGCGGGAGAAAGCCGAGCAGGTCCGGGAGGCAGAGGTTCGCAAAACTCTCAGCCGACTCGAGTCTCTTTCGGAGGAGGAGGTTGAAGCCATTGAAGTACTGACACAGTCCATGGTTAAAAAATTACTCCATGATCCCATTCTCTTTCTCAAACGAACAAGTAACAGAGAGCGCAAAGATTATTATCTAGATGTTGCCCGGAAATTGTTCCATCTGGATCTGGACCGATCCGAGACGGAGGAGGAAGAGGATCAGCTATCACTTGATTCCGATAAGATGTCATGATAGGGTGAAATTAATATAAACTCTAATGGTTTAGTCCGGAATCAGAAGTCGGAGGGCCAGGTGGCAGATATAATTGAGTTGGAGAAGCGGCGCCAGCAGCACCTGAGCGAGAAAAAGGAGGCGCTGCAAGACGAAAAGATCGAGGTGCTGAGGAAAATCCTTCAGTGTGCCCGGTGTCAGCTCAAATGTTCCAGGTGTGGTACGCAAATTGAGGAATCTGATGAACGACACCACTCCTTTTTGTCTCAGCCGCTTTGCTCTGGCTGTGGAGAGGAACATGAGGCCTACCTGAAGCTGAGTCGAGGAGAATTGGCGGCGGGGCATTACTGGCATAACGAAGAGTGGATGGAAGTGTGGCGCACCTGGCTAGAACACCAGAAGTCCCTTGAACACTATCGCAACTCCAAAGAGTTCATCAAGCTATTGCATGAGTTTGAGGGTTTGTGGTAGGAACTGGTGGTCAGGATCAGGCAGTCTAATGATCATGAGACGACTGCTTTTGAATCGTTAGCATTTGTGATCACTGCTGGGCACGATCATCTGCCCAATTTATAGAAGGAGCGCGATATGATTGGTGGAATCGGCATGCCAGAATTGCTGGTAATCCTAGTGATTATATTGATAATTTTCGGTGCCGGTAAGTTGCCTGAGATCGGAGCGGGGCTCGGGAAAGGAATCAAAAATTTTAGGAAAGCATCCTCGGGCACGGATGAGGTGGAAGCAAAAGACGAAAAAGCGAAGATCGAAGAGAAGCAGGAGGAGGCTTAAACCCTCTAAGGCATAGCGAATCAAATCATAAACAGTAGAATGACTAGTCTTGCGTTATTCGGTACCCAGATCAGAGCATATCCTACCTGCAGCCACCCTTAGCTGAATTTACCCTAACGTTACAAACCCACACCGGCAAAAATCGCTAGGCTCGCGCTATAGTCCCGCCCTCGGCGGGAACGACCTCTGGCGCGTTTTTTCCACGCGGCGCTAGCGCCTGCGCTGCGCGTTGGCGCAGGTATGCAACGTTTGGGTTAATCTAACAGCGCGGGGGAGTTAGAAAGGAATATCGTCGTCCGGCTCCGGCATGTCCGGCACTTCCATACCAACCGGGGGTAGCTCCGCTTCGGTGGGGGCTCCCCGTGGACTGCCGAGCATTTGCATATTGGAGGCAACGATCTCGGTGGTCCAGCGCTTGTTGCCGTCGCGGTCTTCCCAGGAGCGGGTTTGCACTCGTCCCTCGATGAATATCTGCCTGCCCTTGGTCAAATACTCACCACAAATTTCCGCCAGCCTTCCCCAGGCAATAAGCCGATGCCATTCGGTGCGCTCTCCCTTTTCCCCATTCTTGTTGGTCCAAACCTCGTGGGTGGCCAGCCTCATGGTAGCCTTGGCGGTGCCGCTGGGGGTGTAACTCAATTCCGGATCTGCTCCCAAGTTGCCGATCAGAAGTACGCGATTCAGTGATGCCATATTCTCCTCCCTTCAAGCTGCCACGATTCTACCACAGAGAGCTAGAAGAACAAGCACGAATTGGCAAGCCAAATGTCAGACGGATGGAACGGATACCCATTGGGCTCCAGTTGGTATATAGTACCGTTTGAGCGGGGCTGAACCACAAGGTTGGCAGAATTCTTGCTTGTACAAAGGCAGACTTTCAAAGTAAGACACAAAGGAGCGAGGAGGTACGATGTCCAATCGTATCCGAAAATTTTTTGGCACCGACATATGGTTGGTTGAGATTGATAAACTGCCACGCCACAAAGGCTTCCTTTATAAGCAATTGCAGCTTGCAACCTACGTTTGGCAAGAGTTCTGGCGGGACAACAGTTTGCTGCGAGCTTCCGGTCTCACCTATACCACACTGCTAACCCTGGTGCCTCTTCTGGCTCTTATGTTTGCATTGTTGAAAGGGCTGGGGGTGCAACGGGCCCTGGAACCCTTCATCCTAGAGAGGCTCACAGGCGGCTCCCACCCGGTCACCGAATACATTATGGAATACGTCTCCCGTATCCATGTGGGTTCACTCGGTACTCTGGGAATAACCTTTCTTTTCATTACCATGATTCTGGTACTGACCAACATTGAAATGGCCTTCAACCAGATCTGGGAAGTGGATCGCGGCAGACCCTGGCTGAGAAAATGCAGCGATTATCTGGGCTTGGTGGTGATCCTGCCAGTAGCCATGTTTGTGGCCGTGAGCCTGACAACCTTTGTAAAGAGCCATCTCGTAACCCAGCAACTTTTATCCATAGACTTCTTGGGTCGACTTTATGTGTATGTGCTGAAACTGGCCCCATTTTTCGTTATGTGGTTGGCCTTCTCCTTTGTCTATCTCTTCATGCCCAACACGCGGGTGAACCCGATCTCCGCCTCTGCCGGCGGGATCATAGGTGGAACCCTCTGGCAGTTCTCGCAGTGGGCCTATATTCACTATCAGTTTGGCTTTCGAACCTATGGTGCTATCTACGGCGCTCTGTCACAGCTCCCCGTGCTCCTCATATGGGTCTTCGTTAGCTGGATTATCCTACTATTAGGCGCAGAGATCGCTTTCGCCCACCAGAATCTGGCAAAGTTCCGTTTAAGACAGAGGTGGCGAGCGCAGCCCACCGGAAACAAGAGTTATTGGGGACTGCAGTTACTCCTTTTGGTTGGCAAATGTTTCGAGGCGGGCAAACCGCCACCAACAATAATGGAATTGGCAGAAAGAATGCAAATACCGGCAGAGGAGACGAGGGCGATCACGGAGCGTCTTGAGAATCTAGGAGCTCTCAAGGCGAGCGGGGAGAATGGGTTTGAAGTCCTGCCGGCAATAGACCTGAAGCACCTCATGGTTTTTGATCTAGTGGAAGGACTCGAAGAGAGGAAGTCAATCGATGGCGCCACAGCCCCGAACGGCTACGGGGATATTATACAAGAAATTCTCAGCCTCGTCCGTGAGCAGGGAAGAGAGGGAGTTGAAGGTCTGAGTGTGGCCGATCTGCTGGCTAGAGCCAAAGAGGAATTCGCCGACAGCGAAGATGAGACTGATGCCCTTAGCGCGGAAACTGACGAAATCACAGACGTGGTGGACGCTGGTGAAGTCAGCGCATAACGTGGTGTAAATCAGGTGGAGAAGTGAGTGGCCACAGTGGCCACATCAGCCAAATGGGGTGGGTCTAAATACGTCTTTCTAAGCTTTGCCACCCTGGTGAGAGAAAGAGCCAAATCTTGCGGGTCGAGCATCCCACGATTCAGACCATCCAAAACGACTTCAGCTGTCAGATGCATCTTTTCCAAATCGTTACAAACCAACAACAGATCAGCACCAGCCTGTAAAGCCGCGATTGGAGCATCCGCCTGAGAATATCGCTCAACAACCGCCCCCATTTCCAGGTCATCGGTGATGAGCACACCATTAAAACCCAGTTGAGCCCGCAGTAGGTTGCGGAGAATGGTGGGAGAAAAAGTGCCAGGGTTCTCTGGATCAAGCGCCGGGTAGAGGGTGTGAGAGGTCATCACACAGGCCACATCTGCCTGGATGGCAGCCCTGAAAGGAGGTAGATCAGTGCGCTCAAGTTCTTCTCCGCCAGCTGATACCACTGGGAGGTCGTGGTGTGGATCATTGTGGGCGCGGCCCAGTCCAGGAAAATGTTTGGCAGTAGCCATTATATTTTCATCCTGAGTTGCACTGATGGCTGCAATACCGCATTGAGTCACCAGGGAAGGGTCATCTCCGAAGGACCTTCGCTTCATTACCCCAGCTGCACCTGAGGTGTTGACATCCAGAACCGGTGCCAAATTCAGATTCAAACCCACCTGGAACATCTCACGGGCGGTGAGCCGTGAGTAGTGGTGCACCGACTCACAGCCACTTCTTCCCAGGCTAACAGCATCCGGAATTTGAGTGAAGGGTGGCCCCAATCTGGCTACAGAGCCTCCTTCCTGATCCACAGCCAGCAAAAGGGGACGTCCGAGTTCCTGCCGGGCAAGAGTCTGAATATCATGGGTTAGCTGAGCCAGCTGCTCAGGAGCACTGATATTTCTGCTAAAAAATATGAGACCTGCTGGCTGTAAATCGCGGATGTGGGCGGCCAATGAAGCATTCATTTCCTCTCCCATAAAACCAACCAGCAGCAGCTCGCCAAGCCGTTCATGAACTTTCATCTCTCAGGGTCCTCCTCTTTCCGAACATACTCATTGCCGTGGGGATTTGCTCCCGCGGACAACATCTGCTATATGACGCAGAGAATCATTATATATAAGCCGTAGTTTGTCCAGTGATTAGATTGAGGCATCCACTTCTGCGCGGCCATGACAATGGTTGCTGGCATTTCGTTGCAGCAGTATTTGGCCACTTTTCGGTGAGAGATGAAATCTTTCAGAGCGATGATTTTGGCTGCTGGTTTGGCGACGCGACTCCACCCCTTGACCCTGAGCAGACCAAAGGTGTTGGTTCCAGTGCAGAATCGGCCGTTGTTGGATTGGCTGGTTGCCTATCTTTGCTCAGGCGGGGCAGAGGAGGTGATAGTCAATACCTATCATCTCAGTGAAAAGCTGATAGAATATATTGAGAGATCGGACTTTCCCATTCCTGTGCACCTGCGGGTGGAGAAGACATTGTTGGGTACAGGTGGGGGCATCCGCAATGTTACGGATTTCTGGGATCAGCGTCCTTTGGTGGTTGTCAATGGGGATATCCTCAGCGCAATTGATCTCCAGGCGGTGTTTCGTAGTCATGAGGACTCTGGTGCTGCCGTAACATTGGTTCTGAAAGATGAGCCGCTGTTTAACGGGGTAAAGGTGGCCAGTGACGGCCGTATCCTGGGTTTCAGCGGTGGTCTTGAACAGCAGCTGGCCTTCACCGGGATTCACGTGCTGGAGCGCAGGGTGCTCGCTGGGATTCCGGCTGGCACCACCTCATCCATCATTGATTGTTACCTCCAACTCATTGCCAGGGGAGAAAAAGTAATGGCTCACGTGGTGGAGGATGAGTTTTGGCGAGAGCTGGGGAGCCTGCACGGGTATCTCCATATGCATGAGGAGCTTTTCCGAATGTCAAGAGCTCCGGTGCCGGGACTTCAGGTTGACGGCAAAGCAGTAGTGCATGAATCTGCTCGTCTTGGCTCAGGAGTTCATTTCGATGGCATGGTCTGCATCGGGGCAGGATGTGATCTGGAGCATGGAGTTGGGATTCAGAGGAGCGTTATCTGGGAACAGGTTACCATTGGAAGTGGTTGTTCGATCCGAGACAGTATCATTGGTGATGGAGTGGTGGTCACGGACTCCCTGGAGGGAGCAGTGGTCGGGGCAGAGGGGAGAGGTAAGATTTTAGATTGAGGAAAGCATAGAGCATGGGGCATCCTTCGACAGGCTCAGGACAAGTAGAGCAGAGGGAAATACAGTAGGCAGCTAGCAGCGGGCAGCAGGCAGCAGAAGTTTTCGTTATCGGTTATACGTTATTAGTTATTAGGAAAAAACACCTATCTGTCCAAGAAGACCGAATAACGATTAACGAATAACGGATAACTCTGGCTTGTCTGTTTAGGAGGTGTGTGCTTCGCGGCATGCGGCTTTAGAGAGTGGAGCGTTTGGTTTGAAGAAAAAAACAGAATTTCCAAAAAGCCGAGCTGAAGAGTTGATTAGGGAGAATACCGCCCTGAGTGGATCTTTGCGCTGGCAACCGCTTCATGGCGACGGGTCGGAGCGTACTTTCTATCGGGTGGCCACCCAGAAGGAAAGCCTGATCTTGATTTGGAGCCCACCAGGAGATGAGACCTTTCCTAATGAGAACGATTCTTACGTTTACATTGGCCGGCATTTGCTCCAGAAGGGTGTCCCTGTACCAGAAATCTATGGTTACTACCGTCCAGAGGGGTTGACTCTTGTAGAAGACTTGGGCTCGGTTCATCTTCAGGATGCAGTGGTGTCAGATGCCGAGCGCCTGCCCGCTCTCTATGGCCAGGCGATTGATGTGCTCCTTAAGATGCAAGTACGAGCCACCCAGGGTCTAGAAACGCGACATTGTTTTGATACTTCCGTATACAACCAACAATTCATCATCGAACGGGAGTTGGAATACTTCAGGTGGAGTTTTTTGGTGGGAGCGCTCGGACTGGAAATAGATTCTAACTATGTGGAGCGAGACTTTTCCCTTTTGGCGTCGCAGGCGGGAGAAGGGGACGGACAGCTGTTTTTCCTGCACCGAGATTTTCAGTCACGCAACCTCATGTTGAAGGGTGATCACCTCTACCTCATAGACTTTCAGGGCGCGCGTTTAGGTCCCCCTCAATACGATTTGGCGGCACTCCTTTTAGATCCCTACGTGCAACTGCCGGAGGCGATTCAGCAAGAGTTGTTGAAAGCATACAGCAGAGCATTCGGTACGTTGACCGCAGGTTCAGTTGATGAGTTTCTGCAGAAATACCCTCATATTGCACTGTGCCGCAACCTGCAGGTGCTCGCCGCCTTTTCCTTTTTGACCCAGATCAAGGGAAGATCGCATTTCGCCCGATACATTGTGCCGGCCTGGAATCGACTCCGGCAGCAATTGGCCGAACCACCATGTTTGGAGTATCGCACTCTGGCCGGTGTGGTGCAGTCTCAAAATGATGAAACTGTTGCTGAGGTCGCGGCCAGGCTGGAGCGCGAGGCGAAAAACGCATAGAGCATAGGGCATGGAGCATGGGGAGATTGTAGATTTAAGATTTCGGATTGCGAAACTGGGAACCCGCCCGAAGGGTGGGAGTCCGCAGGACAATTTCATCTTACAACAAATGACAGCGAAGCGTAATGACCCAATGACGGCGAAGCCATATGACCAATGTCAAATGAGCAATGGGATATGTGAAATGAGAAATGAGCACGAGGTGCGCGGGCAATACCAATGCTAGAAAAACATACGGACAACAGCACTGCGAGTTCCACTCCCATCGTGGCCATAGTGGGTCGGCCAAATGTGGGCAAATCCACGCTGTTCAATCGGCTCTGCCGGGATCGACGGGCACTGGTGGACGACACACCTGGAATCACTCGCGATCGTCTCATTGCCCAAGTGACCTGGGGCGAACGTTCATTCTGCCTGGTGGATACCGGGGGGATAGAGGAAGGAGAAGGTGAGACCCCTATTAAAATGCAGGTGCGTCAGCAGGCACAAATGGCGGTGGAAGAGGCCGATTTGGTGATCTTTCTGGCTGACGGTAAAGAGGGAGTGCATCCTGGTGACACAACGGTGGTGGATCTTTTGAGGCGCTCCAACAAGCCGGTTCTCTATGCGGCAAACAAAATCGACGGCCCAGAACATGAAAGTGCTACCTACGAATTCTATGGACTTGGCCTGGAGAGGATTTTTCCCATTTCGGCTGCTCACGGCTACGGCCTCAGGGATATGATGGATACCTTGGTGGAGATGCTTCCTCCTGAAACGGCTGAGCCGGAGGAGACGAGAGGGATCCGAGTAGCAATTATTGGTAGGCCGAACGTGGGAAAATCTTCTTTGCTAAACTGCATCTTGGGGTCGGAACGGGTTTTGGTGAGCGATATGCCGGGTACCACCAGGGATGCCATCGACGTCAGTCTCACCCTGAATGATCAAGAATATCTTCTCATCGACACCCCTGGCATTCGGAGGCGCAGCAAGACCAGGGAGAAACTTGAAAAGTTTAGTGTGCTCAAAGCCTTGAAGAGTATTGACCGGTGTCAGATCGCAGTTTTGCTGCTCGACGGCTCTGAGGGCGTTACCGCCCAGGATGTGCGTATTGCTGGATATATTCACGAACGGGGGCGCGGTGCAGTTGTGGCAATCAACAAATGGGATCTGGTGCAGAAGGATCCAAAGAAGGTGGCAGAATTCACTGATTCCGTGGCCGGTGCGCTTAAATTCATGCCTTACGCTCCTCAGCTCAGGATCTCTGCTTTGACAGGGAAACGAGTGTCAAACCTGCTGCCCACCTTGAATACAGTTTACTCCCAGTATTGCCTTCGGGTGCAAACTGCAGTGCTGAACGAGGTTCTGGCTGCTGCAGTCTCACGCCATGAACCACCCGTGCGTGGCAACAGGCGAACGAAGATTTTCTACGGAGTCCAAGTGAGCACGAAGCCGCCTACTTTTGTCCTATTCGTCAGTCACCCGGCGGCAATCCACTTCTCCTACCAGCGTTATCTTACCAATCAAATCAGAAAAGCATTTTCATTGGACTTGACCCCTTTGCGGTTAGTTTTTCGGCAAAGAGGAGGGAGGAGGGAGAAAAAGAAGAGGTGATTGGGGATTGAGGATTTCGGATTGTGGATGTGAGATTTTAGATTGCGGATTTCGGATTTGAAAAAGCATAGAGCATCCTTCGACAAGCTCCCCGAGACTACGCTCGGGACAGGCAGGACAGGTAGAGCATAGGGCATAGGGAAATAATTTCGAATTGAGGAATTAAGGAATTGAGATGTTAGATGCTCGATAACGAATTACCAATTACTCCTGACACCTGACACCTGACACCCGGCTCCTGACTCCTAGTTCTTTTGATTGTGGATTGCAGAATGATACATTACAGAGGTGAAATATTCTATTCGCAAGGCGCCATGAGTCTCGTCTCCGCCTTTTGGTGTCACCGTGTCTCCGTGTCAACTTGGTCCATCTTTTTTGCAGCTTGCCTACTATTGAGTGGTTGCTCTGAACAGGCAAAACAGACGGAGTGGAGCGGTCCCGCAAAGATTGCGGTTGTCGTACCTCATACTGGCCCCTTGATGGAGGAAGGACAGATGCTGCAGTTCGGGGCACTTATGGCAAGCCGGGAGGCCGAGAGCAGAGTGGCCGATTTCAACCTGGAAGTGGTGGTGTACGACTCACCTTGTGACCCTGAAGGGGGTATTGCTACTGCCAAGCGCTTGATAACCGACGGAGCAGTAAGTGCAGTGATAGGCTATCTGTGCGCTGAAACACTTGGCGCTGTTCTGCCTCTTTACCAGGATGCAGATCTTGCGCTTATTAATCCCACCGTTTCTGCTGAATATGTCCGACAGGGTGAAACCAGAAACCTATTTTCTCTGCTCTATGGGGATAGAGATCAGGCCGCATTTCTCGCTACCTATGCGAAAAAGGGTCTTGGCCTCCATCGGGTCGCGATCCTCAGGGACGACTCTGCCTATGGCTATGTACTCAGCACTTCATTCGCTGCGGAAGCCGCACGGCTGGATCTGGAGGTGGTGGCAAATGTTGCAATCAACTCCGATCAAGCAGGGGCGGCCCAAGCTGTAAAATCCCTAAAGAGTACCAGCCCTGAATCCGTTTTTCTTGCAGCCTCTCCAAAAGCTGCCAGTCTATTTTTGCTGGAGCGTCAACGGCAGCATTTAGGTGGCGTGGTTTTGGGGCCTGATCAGTTAGCAGACCTGGATTTCTATGAGATGACTGGCCAGGCAGCCGAGGGGTTGCTCGTGTGCCAGCCAATTTTGCTTGAAACAGAAAATCCAAAGCAGTCCAAATTTGTCAGGAGATTCGAGCAACTTTACAAGCGGCGACCAGATTGGATTGCCGCAGCCGGTTACGATGCGATGCGGCTGGCACTGGAGGTCTTGAACAGCTCTGGCCCGGGGCGACGTGCATTTCTGCAAAGCTTGCGAACAATTTCGGGACCTGACACCGCTTTCGAAGGGCTTAGTGGTCCTGTCTTCTTCAAGGATGATGGCACAAGCCAAAGACATTTTTTTGTGGGTGCAGTCCAAAACGGGACACTGCAGGCTGCCAAGCTACCCACCGTGGCATTTCCCGTATTGTCAAATAAGAAGTAGGTGGTTTGTTTACCGATCGAATCCTGCTTTCGTGGGATGCAATTGCTCGTTGTGGACGAGCCTTCCCCTTGGCCCGTATCGTTCATAACATTTTTGAGGAAACTCCTGTCGGTAGATAGATTGACACCATCGCCGGCCTTGTGATAGCGTTAGCTCGCTTCTCAAGGGGCAGGCTTCTGGTTACCTTTTGGCACTTGGCCCTCCTTGCCTATCGACTGTTCTAATCTGAGCATAAAGCACAGCGGGTGGGGAGAACCGAGTCTTCTCAACCGCTGCTTTTATCAGGTCACATTGGCACATCTTGTCGAAGGCATTAAAAAGGATGGATTTTGGACAACGCCGTCTTCCAGCCAAACAGTAAGATAAGCAGAAAAATGACGAGAATGTTTGTGGTTGCTTTCTTTGTGGCCGCAATCTGCATGCAGTGTTTCACGGCCGCGGCTAAAGAGCCCATCAAGATCGGCGTATTTTTGCCCATGACCGGCAACGTATCCGCTTTCGGCCAAATGGAGTGGCTGGGAATAAAAACGGCCCATCAAATGATGGGCAAGATCTTAGGACGAGAGGTCAAGCTTATCCTAGAGGATACCAAGAGTGACCAGACTGAGGCGGCCCATGCTGTGGAGCGGTTAATTAAACAACACCAAGTGGTGGGTATCATTGGTGGCGCCATAAGTGGAAGTGCCCTGGCAGGTGGTTCCATTGCTGAAAGAAATGGCATTCCCATGATTTCACCTTCTGCCACCAATCTCCTGGTTACCCAGGACAAGAAGTATGTGTTTCGCGCTTGTTTCGATGATTCTTTTCAAAGTCAAGTGGCGGCCAGACAGGCTAGAATAGCAATGGGCGCCAGTACAGCAGCGGTGGTTGTGGACATCGCCCAAGCGGATTACAGTGTGGGGTTGGGAAACCTGTTTTTGAAAGCCTTCGGAGAGATGGGAGGCAAGGTGCTTCTTACCGCCTATATCCAAACTGGTGATCGCGATTTCAGAAGCCAACTTTCCGAGGTGCGAGAGGCAAATCCGGACATCATCTATGTGCCCAACTACTACACTGAAAATGCTCTGCTGGTCAAACAGGCCAGAGATTTGGGGATGAAAATGCCGATTCTTATGGCTGACGGGGCCCAAGTACCGACATTCATAGAAACCGGTGGAAAGGCTGTAGAAGGAGTGTACCTCACAGCCCACTTCAATCTGGAAGCCGTCAACACGGATTTGGGTCGAAAGTACGCTGCCACATTTAAAAAGAATTACGATAAGGATGTGGATGCTTTTAGCGCATTAGGTGCGGATGCCTATTTCATTCTCATTGGGGCGATCAAGCGGGCCAAATCCACTGAGGGGTCCAAGGTTCGGACTGCTCTGGCTGATACCAAAAATTTCAAAGGGGTCACCGGCCCCATAAAGATTGACGAGGACGGCAATACAATTAAACGTCTGGTGATCAACAGGGTAAAAAACGGCAGATTTACCTATGTGACCACCGTGAATCCGTAGCGCGCGAGTACTTGGCCCACCTGGGCCATTCACTCTTGACTACAAGGTTTTTTCGACCTATACTCCCTTCACCAAGAATGGAGCTAGGGTTGTTTTTTTATCTTTTTTCGAGGAGGCAGTTATTATGAAAAATCTTCTTGGCAAGTTGTTTGTTGCTTCAGTCATTGGCATGTTTATGGTTGCTACCATGGCCGGGATTGGTCTTGCCGCCGACACGATCAAGCTGGGTGTCGCCGGACCGCATAGCGGCGATCTCGCCTCTTATGGAATCCCAACCGTAAAAGCAGCCGAGCTTGTGGTTAAGGAAATTAATGCAAAGGGCGGAGTCCTTGGCAAAAAGGTTGAGTTGCTGGTAGAAGACGACGTCTGCAAACCTGAGGTGGCTACCAACACGGCGACCAAACTGTTATCCAACAAAGTTGACGTGGTTTTGGGGCACATTTGCAGCGGTGCCACTAGAGCGGCCATGGGCATCTATAAGGATTCGAAGATAATCGCCATGTCACCCTCGGCCACCAACCCCGCCCTGACGCAAAGCGGCGATTATCCGAACTTCTACCGCACCATTGCCTCAGACGATGCCCAGGCAAAACTTCAAGTGGAGTTCGCACTCGAGGTGTTGAAGGTAAAAAAGATAGCCGTGCTTCATGACAAAGGCGACTATGGCAAAGGGTTGGCTGAATTTGCCAAGGGGTTTCTAGAGAAATCCCCTCAGGCAAAGGTTGTATTGTACGAAGGAATTACCCCGGGCGCTGTCGATTATTCCGCAGTTGTGCAGAAAATTAAACGCTCGCAAGCCGAAGCGGTCATATTTGGCGGTTATCATCCTGAGGCATCCAAAATTGTCAGCCAGATGCGCAAAAAGAGGATGAAAACCATCTTCATTTCCGATGATGGCGTAAAGGACGATACTTTCATCAAAGTTGCCCAAAAGTATGCCGAAGGAGTTTATGCCACCGGGCCCAAAGATGTGTCCAAGAATCCCATGGCGATTGCTGCTACTGAGGCACACAAGAAGGCATACGGCCAAGA
>PPDG01000516.1 GCA_002899795.1 Desulfobacteraceae bacterium
ACAGGCCCTGTGCCTTAAGCCTTGTGCCGTTCGCTTTAAGGCACAACTCTTAAAGCACGGTGGAAAATTTTGTCCGCCAGGGAAACCAGTCTGGTGATGTCCGTTGTCGCACCAGGTAATCTGCCAAAAGAAGGAGAAATAAAGGGATGTACTCCAGATACAAAATCCAAGGCTCCATTATGCCTTCAGGTGCCCCGTATTTCAGATAAGAGAATACCACCGTACAGGAAAAGAGCAGCCAGGCTGGTGACGGGTAAAATGCCAAAAGCGGAATCAACCAAACCACATACCACGGATGAAGGGCAGCCGGCATGAAAATGAGCTGCAGGCTGATCAGAATAAATGAGTACTTGAGTATTTCCTCTTTTTCCTTGTCCTTGAGAAAAACGATGAGTCCGGCTGCAAGAACAATTCCCACGAGGATCTTGGTCAGGAGTAAATAGTCCAGTCGAGGAAACATGTGCATGAGGAAATACTTGAGACCGAGGTTAAAGCTTTCATAAGGATCTCTCAAGTAGATGGGCAGAAAGCCAAGCATTTTCTTGCCGGCTGACACATAAGGGAGGTAGAAAACCAAAAGACAAGAAAAGAAAATTGACAAACTTTTTATCCTTTCTCCCCTGTTGATGAAGGCAGGCAGCAGCAGAGCCGGATAGATCTTGGTGGCACTTGCACAGGCAAGGCTCAGCACCCCCAAGGTTTTCTTATCTATAGAGTGAAGGTAAAAGGCCAGGACCACCACAAAGACGAAGAAACCCTCCAGATGCCCGCTGTGGGAGATTTCAAGTATTACCAGTGGATTCCAAGCGTAGACAACGAATCTGGTCTCCTGCAATCCATAGGTTCGCAGCAGAGCAATGAGTACGATCATGGTAAGAACATCGAAAAGGACGAAAACAGCCTTGAGACCCCGAATGCTATCTCCGACAAGCTTGTGAGTGGCCAGGAAGAATATCTGTGCTCCTGCCGGATAGATGGTTGGGAAACTTTTGCGATTGATATGGGGATAGATAGCTTTATCTCTCAAAGAGGCAAGCGAATCTGAAGAGGGAGGGTGCAGGTATGGATTGATGCCTTGTGATTGGACGCGTCCGTCCCACACGTAGCGATACATATCAGAAGAGAGCTGCGGGGTAGAGCCAACGAGGCAGAGCCTAAAGAAAACTGCAAAGAGGAAAAGCACCAAGAGCAAGCCTCGGCTACTGCCAGGCTGGTGCGGTCTTTTGAATACCATGTAGACCACGAAAAAATAGAGTGCATTCAAAAGGAGGAACTGAAAGAGGAAGAGATGGGTGGAGGTAGTATCAGTCCGATGCGGAAAAACAAACTTGGCGACTCGTCCCAAATCGAAATGAAAGAAATAAGCGGTGCTGGAGACAGCTCCCAACAGAACGGTGACTAAAATAATGGAGTTGAGTCGAGAGAACATTGCTCTAGCTTTTTTTGGCGTGTGCGTATCCGTGCAGCACCGATAGGGAGAAGACGTAAAGAAATCCGGCTGTATAGATGAGTAAGAAAGGACTGATGAAGTATTTGCTAAAGAGAAGAAAAAGGAGCAAGCCGGCCAAGGAGTAGAGACCCAATATCAACTCAATGATAGATATGGCACTGAAAGGAATTGAATAGAGTTTCCCATACCAGGTGTCTTCCCTCCTCTCTATTCCATACTTGGGAGTTCGAACAAAACCAGTTTTAAACCCGAGAAGGGCCTGCACAATTGCTTTGGTATTGTTCACCGAGATTCCAGTGCCAAGGCACATCAGAAATGGCAGGTATTTGATACTTTTTTTCCAGTCTGGATAAAAGATCCTTTGCGAGAAGATGTACAGGTTTGATGGACCAAAGGTGGCCAGACAAAAGAGGGTGAAGAACAGAAGAGGATAAGAGAGACTAATAAAGAACCACTTGGTGAAAAGCATGGGTATGGAAGTCAAAACCACGATGATCATCAGTGGGTGAACCATGTAGTGAGTCAGGTGCAGGAGTGACTGGATTTTAACCAGAAGGGGCAGCTTGGCCTTGAATAGTCTTCCCAAATTTTTCTTGGCCGTTTCGATGGAGCCCTTGGCCCAACGGTGCTGCTGTGATTTGAAACCGTTAATTGTCACCGGGAGTTCCGCCGGACAGACCACTTCTGGCGCGAATTCCAATTTCCAACCTTTGAGTTGGGCCCGATAGCTAAGGTCAAGATCCTCAGTCAAGGTGTCCGACTGCCATCCTCCGGCATCGTCGATTGTCTTCTTACGCCAGATGCCGGCCGTGCCGTTAAAATTCATAAACAAGCCGCCCCAGGCTCGAGCGGCCTGCTCTACCCCGAAGTGGCCGTCAATGCCCATGGACTGCGCCCTGGTAAGCATTGAGTATTCAGAGTTGAGATGCCCCCAGCGGGTCTGAACCATACCCACTTCGGGATCAACGAAATACGGGATCGTCTTTCTGAGAAAATCTTGGCTGGGGACAAAATCGGCATCAAAGATACCAGTAAACTCCCCCTTGGCCGATTTCAGTCCCTCCTTCAGGGCTCCTGCCTTATAGCCAGTACGGACTGTGCGGTGTAAGTGATTGACATCAAAGCCTTGCTCTCTCATCTCTTGAACGACAGCCCCGGCGATCTCAACAGTGTCATCGGTGGAATCATCGAGAACTTGGATTTCCAGCAGTTCCTTAGGGTAGTCAATTTGACAAGCCGCTTTTACTAACCTTTCTGCCACGTAACGCTCATTAAAGATAGGGAGCTGAATGGTTACGCGGGGCCAGCCTGTCAAGGGGAGTGTGTTATAAAATTTATCTTGCAGGTTCTGCTGCCTTAGGCGGGCTTTCGGAAGA
>PPDG01000109.1 GCA_002899795.1 Desulfobacteraceae bacterium
CGGGCAGCAATAGTCGAAAAGGCCCACTCCCTTCTGCTGGCTGCCTACTGCCTGCTGCCTGCTGATTTCTGCGCTTGCGCAAGCATCTCCCTGGCGTGATCCCGAGTTTTTGTCGAAATCTTTGCCCCTCCCAGCATGCGGGCGATTTCTTCGAGACGTTCTTTCCCGCTCAACTCCTGCATGGCTGTGGTGGTTCGGCCTTTACCAGAGCTCTTACGTACCACATAATGATAATCGCCATAGCAGGCAATCTGAGGCAGATGTGTAATGCAAACTACCTGATGTCGCCGGGAAAGAGCCTTTAAACGCTGTCCCACCCTGTCTGCGGTGCGACCGCCGATTCCAGCATCCACCTCATCAAAAAACAGGGTCTCCTGCACTGTCTCCCGGGCCAACAATTCCTTTAGGGCCAGGACAATCCTGGAAAGTTCTCCTCCCGAGGCGATACTGGCCATGGGCTTGAGTTCTTCGCCGGGGTTGGCCGAAAAGAAAAAAGCGACCCTGTCCACCCCTCTCTCATCCAAAAGGTATTCATCCACCCGGACACACTCCGTGCTTGCCCCGTAGGCCCTACTGGGTTCCAAGCCCTCCTCCTGGTCAAAACGCACCTCGAACCGGCACTTGGCCATATCGAGGGTGACCAAGCTCTTTTCCACGGCCTTGCTAAGTCGGCGAGCGGCTTCCCGCCGACGCTTGGAAAGTTCCAGAGCCTCCGACAGTGCCTGTTGGCGAATTTTCTCCAGCTCCTCTTCTCTGGCGGCGATTTCCACTTCGTCACTTTCTGACGCTTCCAGCTCCTGCTGCAATCCATCTGCGTGGGCAAGTACCTCTCGGGTGCTGCCACCGTACTTGCGCATGAGCCGCTTGAGAGTATGCAAACGTTCCTCCACCCACTCCATTCTGGCGGGATCCGCTTGGATGTTCTGGATATAGTCTCTGAGTGTCAAGGAAACATCCTCCACCTGGTGTCTGACTCCCTCCAATGTCTTGGCCAGAGACTTGAAAGCAGGATCCAGGTTACCCAGGTCTGAAAGGATTTTCTGACACTGGCTCACCTCTTCCAGAACCGCACCGCTGTCTAAGTATAGAATCTGATGGGCCTCGGAAGCACCTTGCCGAAACCGCTCCACGTGCCGCAACCTTTCGCGTTCCACTTCGAGCTGGATCTCCTCGTCCATCTGAAC
Source organism: Desulfobacteraceae bacterium (assembly GCA_002899795.1). Taxonomy (GTDB): domain Bacteria; phylum Desulfobacterota; class Syntrophobacteria; order BM002; family BM002; genus BM002. The sequence continues at coordinate 1,185 of PPDG01000109.1, forward strand.
CCTGGCATTGTTGATCTCTTCCAATTGAAAGCGGTGCAGTTCTTCCTTTTCTTGGCGCTCCTGGGCCTGACGGTGTAGTCGCCTCAGTTCACTCTGCAGCCTCTTGAGTTCGGCAAAGGTTTGCCCGTATGCTTGTCGCTCTACTTCAAAGCCGCCGAATCCATCAATGATCTCCAGGTGGGCTTCGGGTTCCAAGAACAGTTGATGCTCACGTTGGCCGGAAATGCTCACCAGCCCACGACACAACTGGCTCAATAACCCTAAAGTGGCAAGTTGACCGTTGACATATACCCGGTTGCGTCCGGATGTGGAGAGAACTCGCTTGACCACGACCTCCGGACCGCCCAAATCACCCAAACTGGCTTGAAGTTGGTCTCGATCTACATCATCGGCCAGGTGAAAGAGAACGGTCACTGCAGCTTCCTGGCTGCCAGTACGAATGAGATCTCCAGAACCACGACTGCCCAGCAATAGATTGATGGCGTTAACCAGAATGGATTTGCCCGCCCCCGTCTCTCCGGTGACTACGGTAAGTCCTGGTCTAAAAGAGACAGATAGCTTGTCGATAATGGCGAAATTACTGATCTGCAACTCGGCGAGCACAACACTACCTCTTTTAGCACGGATGTTTCATGAATGGCCTGCTGCGACCGCGGATATGACCGTCTTTCCGGGCGTCCTCGGGTGTCGGACCCTGCGACGTACTATTCAAGTACGCCTCGGGTCCAACCCCGCTGTGGTTGCCCGGAGGCACAGACCTCTCCACGTTCTCGCGACAGCAATTCATGAAACATCCGTGCTAGGGTGTTGGGGAGCCTTCTCTGCGAGTTGACTTTGTCACAATTGAGAAGAGATTTCAACCGAGTTGTGGGGAAATAGCGGCAATGGAAGTTGGGAGGATTTAATACACTAAATTACTTAGAGAATTCAGTGAGTGATAGGCCAAGTAGGGTTCACTCGGAAATGTCTTTAATAGAGTGTCATTCTGAGGAGTTCCGCCGACGGCGGACGACGAAGAATCTCGAGATCCTTCGCTTCACTCAGGATGACACTACGGCGTTTTTCAGGATGGAAAGTAATATAAAATGGAAAGAAAGGCAGGAAAACAAAAATAAAGTGGCCGGAGCTTACATGACTCCGGCCACTTTGAGACAATGAGAAAGTTGGCAATGACAACCTTATTTTCTGCTTATTACCACCACGTCCTGCCCCACAAGGCTGGCGCCTGATTTGTGCCTAGCGGTCAGTCTCACAACAAGAACACTGCCAGCTTTCACTGAGCCCAAAGCCTTCAATATGTCCTTTTTCTCGAACGTAAGGACCAGATCGCCCTTGCCATCCGGGCCCTCATCGGTACAGGAATCTGCTTCTACCCCAGTTCCACTTGCGTCCCAGGTAAAGAGATGGTAGGGCGTTGCCACATCTATTACATTGCTTCGCACAGGTTGAACCACTTCAAGAAGCCTGATGGAGTCACGATCAATTTGAGTTACATCGAAACTGTCGGTTCCAAGTATCGCTACAGCCACAACACCACGCTTCGATACCACCAGGGGGTTGGGACAGGATCCAGGTTTAATGTCCACAGGGACGATTTGCATTGGTTGACCAGATGAGGTCGGATAACTCGCGCTCCA
>PPDG01000290.1 GCA_002899795.1 Desulfobacteraceae bacterium
AGGTTTCAGTGTACCCGCCTTCGCCTCAAGGGCTTCGGCGCGGCAAGCAGTGTCCCTAACTGACGCTTCGCTTCAGACGGGATCTTCGACAGGTTTCAGCTTTTATGTTTCTTTTTCCTGACACCTGACACCTGAAACCCTGAGATTTGATGCTTGGGCTTTTGCCTTGTGCCTTACGCCCTGAGCCTTACGCCTCCTGACTCCTGGCTCCTGAATTCTTATTCACTTCGGTGCCTAGTGTTTAGTCCCTCGTTCCTAGTGTCACCGTTGCTTTTTCCCAGTAGATACAGTAAAAGAGGAATCATGAAGGATACTGTTGCCCTGGTCCTGGCCGCTGGCAAAGGGACCAGGATGTACTCAGACCTCGCAAAAGTTTTGCACCCCATCTGCGGTCGGCCAATGCTCTCCTACACGCTGATAGCCTTAGAAGAGCTTGGGTTTGACAGGGTGCTGGTGGTGGTGGGGCATCAGGCTGAGCGCATAAAAGAGATTTTCGCAGACGCCCGGGTGGAATGGGTATTGCAATCCCAGCAACTGGGAACCGCGCACGCAGTCCAGTGTGCCTTACCCCATTTGATCGATCATGGTGGAGCAGTCTTAATCTGCTGCGGTGACACGCCGTTGCTTACTGCAGAGACATTGCGCCTGTTCCAGATCGAGCACATGAACCGTGGTGCCGACCTTAGCGTGCTGAGCATGCTGCTCGACGAACCTGGAAGTTACGGCCGGGTGGTAAGAGATTCTGGGGGCGAGGTATCGGGAATCATTGAGGCCAAAGACGTCAGCGCGCAGGAGCGCACTATTAGAGAGGTGAACACCGGAATCTACTGTGTCAGCGCCGACCTCTTGCGGGCAGTGTTACCGGATGTCGAAAATGCTAACGTCCAGGGCGAGTACTACCTTACAGATCTGGTGCAGATGGCAGTCGGGCGAGGCTGGAACGTGCAAGCTGTGACTGCTTCCGATCCCATGGAATTTATGGGTGTCAATACCAATGGGGAACTCGAGGCTGTCGAAGAAGTTATTGCTCAGCGCATTCAAGGACACTAATTGTTCTGTGGGAGCGACTTTCCAGTCGCGATCTAGTGGCTCGGCAATCAGCAATAGTCGTGGCTAGAAAGCCACTCCCACAGAAAATGCATTATACCTAGAACTAGTATTAGAGGTTGGAAATGTGCGGTATCATCGGACATATCGGTCAGAATGACTGTGTATCGCTGCTGGTGGAGGGGTTGAAACGGTTGGAATACAGGGGCTATGACAGTGCCGGTATAGCGGTGGTCAGTGAGGGCATTATTGAGGTTCGGCGCTGTCAAGGAAAGCTCACGCAACTTGAGGCACTTCTTGAGGAACAGCCGGTGAGCGGTTCGGTAGGTATCGGCCATACCCGCTGGGCCACCCATGGTCCTCCTTCGGATATCAATGCCCACCCCCATAAGGTTGGCCCCGTCGCGGTGGTTCATAATGGCATCATAGAAAACTACCTTCCCCTGAAAAGGCAACTCATTGAGATGGGTTGTCAGATTAACTCGGAAACAGACACCGAGATTGTGGCACAACTCATTAATAATGAGATTGAAGCCGGTGCTCCATTCGAGGAAGCCGTGACCGCAAGCCTCCGACTTATAGAGGGATCGTATGCACTGGTCATTTTAAATGAACGGCAGCCGGACAAACTCATCGCAGTGCGGAAAGAAAGCCCTCTGGTTCTCGGACTGGGATCTGACGCTTTACTGGTGGCCTCAGACATCCCTGCAATTTTAGGTCATACCAGGGAAGTGATTTTTCTAGACGATGGTGAGATGGCTGTTCTAACCCAGGACTCATTCGAGATAAGAGGGCCAGATGGTGAAAGTCGAGAGAAGGAGGTAGCTCACATCACCTGGAACCCGGTCATGGCTGAGAAGGCCGGGTACACGCACTTCATGGAAAAGGAGATTTACGAGCAACCTCGTGCGGTTATTGATACGTTCCGCGGCCGCATAAGTGAGTCTTCCGGTGAGGTTTTTCTGGATGATCTCAATCTGAAAGATGAATTGATCAGGTCTTTGGACAAAATCTTCATTGTGGCTTGTGGCACTTCATATCATGCCGGTTTGGTGGGGAAGTTTTTACTGGAGTCTTTCTGTGGTTTGCCGGTGGAAGTGGAGCTGGGTTCAGAGTTCCGCTACCGTGATCCCATCGTCACTGCAAAGACCCTGCAAATTCTCATTTCCCAGTCCGGTGAGACCGCGGATACCTTGGCTGCTCTGCGAGAAGGTCGCACAAAAGGGGCATTTCTTCTGGCCATCTCAAATGTAGTGGGAAGTAGCCTAGTGCGGCAGGCTGATGGTGTTCTCTACACTCAGGCCGGTCCTGAAATTGGCGTTGCATCCACCAAGGCCTTCACTACCCAGTTGGTCTCACTCTACTTGCTAGCCCTCTATCTGGGCGTAAAGTTGGGGAAGCTCACTCTGGAGGAGAGTAAAGAGTGTATTTTGGAGTTGGTGAAGCTGCCGAAGAAAATGGAGACTGCCCTCGGTGAAGACCAGTTGATACGAGCCATTGCCCGTGAATACGCCAATGCGCGAGATTTTCTCTACCTAGGACGCGGAATCAATTATCCTATTGCCTTGGAAGGGGCGTTGAAGCTCAAGGAAATATCATACATTCACGCAGAGGGGTATGCGGCTGGTGAGATGAAACACGGTCCAATTGCCCTCATAGACGAGCACATGCCGGTGGTGGCAGTGGTCAGCCGTGGCTTGACTTTTGAAAAGATGCTTTCAAATATAGAAGAAGTCAAAGCTCGCCGAGGAAAGATTATTGCAGTGAGTGACG
>PPDG01000316.1 GCA_002899795.1 Desulfobacteraceae bacterium
AACAAGGAGGGAGAAAGGGGGTGAAGAAGTGAGAAAGTACTTGATTACTTCGGCTCTGGTCATAGGGCTGGCCAGCCTTCTCGTGGTGGTTAGCATGATGACCCTGGCTTACGCTCAGAATCAACCCAAGGCGAAGGAGTTCAGGATAGAGCGCAGCATGCCCAAAGAGGCTGTCGCCTGCATCGAGTGCCACAAGATGGAGCATCCCGGTATCTTTAGCGACTGGGCCAACAGCAGGCATGCGAGTGCCAATGTTACTTGCTACGACTGCCACAAGGCTGAATCTTTTGATCCGGATGTGAGCAAGGAACATTACAAGCAATACGAGCGACGTGATTTGAAATACGGCACCAAGGAATACAAGGTACCGGTAGCAGCAGTGGTCACGCCCAAGGATTGTTCTCGCTGTCATCCTGATGAGGCCAAGCAGTATGCTCGGAGCAAGCATGCCAACACCCACAAAATCATCTGGCAGATCGATCCCTGGCTCAAGCTTGGGATGAACAGTGACCTCGAGCGGGCCACCGGCTGTTTCCACTGCCACGGTACTGTCCTCAAGAAAACCAAGGACGGTAGCTTGGATCCAATGACATGGCCCAACGTTGGCGTGGGCCGGATTAATCTGGACGGTAGCCTGGGAAGCTGCACCAGTTGCCATACCCGTCACCGCTTTTCGGTGATGGAGGCCAGAAAGCCCGAAGCCTGCGGTCAATGTCACCTGGGACCGGATCATCCTCAGATAGAGATTTTCATGGAATCCAAACATGGTGACATCTATACGGCATTCGGTGACGAGTACAACTGGAATGCGGCCCCGGGAACCTGGAGCGCTGGGGTGGACTTCCGGGGACCAACCTGTGCCGTGTGTCATATGTCAGGTGCAGGAACGGTGCTCACCAGTCACGACGTCACAGAAAGGCTGGCCTGGGAGTCTCAGGCTCCTCTGTCAGTGCGGCCCGAAAACTTCAAACCATTTCCAGCCAAGGTCAACCATGAGACTGAGCGGGGCAAGATGAAAGAGGTGTGCAAGCAGTGTCACGGCAAGGTCTGGGTGGATGACCACTTTGTCAAGTATGACAAGGTGAACGAGGCCTATAACGACATCTATTTCAAACCGGCGAAGAAAATGCTGGACGATCTCTACGCCAAAGGATTGCTGGACAAGAGCAAGTTCTTTGATGAGGAACTTGAGGTTGAATTCTATTAACTGTGGCACCATGAGGGGCGTCGGGCTCGATTCGGCGCTGCTATGATGGCCCCCGACTACACCTGGTGGCACGGTTTCTACGAGTGCAAGAAACGGTTTGTCAGTTTCACTGAAGGTGGGAACGATCTGATCAAACACAACAAAAAAGCCTACAAGGCTATAGACTTTCCCGCTGCCACGGGCAACACCACCAGGCCTGCTCAGGTGTTCGGAACGGGTAAGTAGGAACATGTAACAGGATTTGTAACCCCGCAGAAAAACGAAAGCCCCGCTCTCCGGCAACGGAGGCGGGGTTTTTTTGATTGTAGATTGCGGATTAAAAATGGAAGTCCTCAAACCGCAATCCGAAATCCCAATGACTAAGGTTTCAGTGTTCAGGTTTCAGTTCTTTCGCTTTATTTCCCTGACACCTGAATCCCTGACACCTGAAACCTCTAATTCCTGAATCCGCAAACCGAAATTCCTTCCTTCTTTGGCACGATTTGTGCTCCTAATACGAGCAATTCTCTTCCTGAGTTAGCAGGGAACGAGCATCAAAATGTTGGGTTTGAGCAAAGTTATCCTCGGTCCATATCCGGGGTTACGAGAAGACACCTCTGTGCTCTGTGCAAGGGCAAAAGCTTGAGATGAAACTCCGAACAGTTCTATTAGTTTTGGCTTTATTGGCTTTCCTTTCCGCATCTGTGGGTGGCTACCTATACTACTCATCCCTGAAGGAATCTGCATTTAGAGAAGCTGAAAGACGGGGCAGTTCGCATGCGGAAGAGAAAGGCAGGTATATAGCTTCGACTCTTTCTCAAAATCAAATGTCGGTGAAGGCCTTGGCGGGGCTGGATGAGCTGCAAAAGGCTCTGCTGGTAGAAAGTGAGGGAAATCTCGCGAGGGTAAATTCCGAGCTGGACCATTTCCATGAGTCTTTGAAGGTAAGCGTTTGTTACTTAATGGACAGGAACGGAAAGACCATAGCTTCATCTAATCGCAGCGCACCTGACAGCTTTGTAGGCAAGAACTACGGTTTTCGACCATATTTCCAGCAGGCTATCCAGGGCACTCCTGCTGTTCACATGGCCCTGGGGGTGACTTCTAAGAAGCGCGGAGTATATTACAGCCACCCGGTTTATGGTGGGAGGGAAAACATCCCCCTCGGTGTTGTTGTAATCAAGGCATCTGTTGAGTCCATGGAGCGAGAGTTTAGTGAAGAACGCGAAGGCCTGGCCCTACTCACTGATCCTCACGGGGTCATATTCGTTTCGAGTCGTGAAGATTGGCTCTATCACGTGCTGTGGAAGGTTTCCTCTAAAACGATCTCTCAAATTGCAGAGTCGAGGCGATTCGGCGAGGGGCCGTGGCCATGGACCGGCCTGAAGATGGGGAAGCGAAATCATGCTGTGGATGAGGCAGGAAATGAACATCTCATCTATGAGGCCAAGGTCGACAATTATCCAGGCTGGAAAGTTGTCTACCTCGTCAGTCTAGAGACAATTGATAAGAGTGTTATCGATCCGCTGATCAAGACCAGTGGATCGATAATATTGATCCTATGTTTTCTTATCGGCTCATCGGTGTTTTTCCTTTATAGGCAAGCGAGTCTTGACATTATCCAGCGTAGAAAG
>PPDG01000313.1 GCA_002899795.1 Desulfobacteraceae bacterium
GTACCTCTTCAGGCACTGTTGGTCACTCGCTGAGCTTGGGAAGAGCTGATGCGGTGACGGTGCTAGGATCTTCTGCGGCCCTGGCCGATGCTGCGGCAACTATGACTTGTAACCAGGTGCAAAGCGCCAACGATGTCCAACGGGCCCTTGATTTTGCTCAGCAGATTGAGGGGGTTATGGGTGTGATAATTATTGTAGGGGATCAAATAGGGGCATGGGGCGATGTCGAGCTAGTGTCAATTTAAGATTTAAGATTTCACTCAGCAGATGACAGCCCAGACTGCACAAGGAGTTGAGGGTTAAAGGATTATTAATCCTCTTGTCATTCCTTTCCTCAGAATAATAATTTATATTGCTTATAAGAGTAGTTAAAGCTATAAAGGTAGTTAAAATCTATTTAGTAAATGATTCCAATATAATAGAGATAAGCTCATTTCATTCTTAACTTGACCTTCTTGATTATCAATCGCTGGTTCTTCTCAAGTTTTTGATAATCCTCTTGCAATGTATTTATCTCTTCCTTAATGCTTTGTAGGGTTTGGACAGATTCTGAGAAATCAGATATCGAATTTGGAATCAATCTGACCGACTGTGATAAATTCCTTAATGCGGTTTCCTGTCTTTCTGAAATCTCCGAGTATCTGTCTATGGCGGCTATTTGTTCTCTTGAACCCTGCCAGTCCAAATAGTTGACACCGACATAGGCTGCGGTTGCCAGAAATAATGCCACCGTAAAGACAGCCAGTATCCTGGTGGGCCAAACCAATTTCTTTTGCTGTTGAATCAGATTACGTGCGTAATATGTACTCTCACGCTGATATTCAGCTAAGTCTTTTGTATGTGAGATACTTTCCTGCTGTTGCGCTATAAGATTTTGATGGAGTTCTCCGATTCTTTTCTGCTGCTCTATTGATTCAATGGCAGATTTAACTTCAAAAGCATATTGTGGCAAGAGACGTTCATCTCCCTTTGAATGATGTATTTTGACTAGTTCTTCTTGGATTTCATCCCATGAGCTCTTGTATGTAACACCCATGAATCACCTCCTTCCCTTTGTTCCTTGACCTAACAAGACTTTATTTCTTAGGCGGAAATGTATTTCCAAGAGCCTTACTGACTAAACCGTATGCGGTATCATTCCTCTCTTCAGGATGCTTTTCTAGATACTGTTTAACCGCTTCGTATATTTGCCCCTTCGTGAATCCTGAGGGTATGGTCCACAGTAAAGGTAGATGCCACACTTTGTTGATAGAATCCGTAGTATCCATAACTCCAAGAATGTAGCTGCCTCCCGTGTACTGGCTGTAAAGACTCTCAGAAGTAAGAAGCTCGTATAATTCATTGCCACTCGTCACACCCCAAGCGGAGCCCGTTCCTACGAACAGAACCATAAAAATAGTCACCGTTGCAATGGCCCCTTTCATTACGCACTCCTTTCTCTGTCAGCTTTCATTGCTTTGGTTAGGATCTCCACAGTCAGCGCGTTCATGGAGACAGTTTTTTTTAGCTTGATGGTTTCCTTAGCTGCCTTCACCCTTAGCCAGTCCATGAGTTCTACTGGCATCCTGACCGTCCAGGCTTTCACCTTACCACCCCTTTCTTGGTTGTTTTGGTTATATTGTCACCACAATAACCAAAAGCTGTCAATGGGTAAAATCCAATGCGCTCACTTTCTCCTTGGTTATCAAAGAAATGTTGAATTCTTATTATTTCTTAGTTAATAGAAATACTTTCCGAAACTGGAACTTGCAGCCATTATTGACTGAGAAGTAAGAAGGTATGGCAATGTTAGAAAATTTTTTCGTGTTCGCCTTAGTTTTTTCCGTGTTTATTCTTGTTCTAATCACTATGTAGTCTTTACTCTACTGGTTCCGCTTTTCTATTGGCATCGAGTTTGCAGCAGTAAAACAACTGGTTGGGTTGGACATAGGGTTCACCCGCCTGGCCCTTTGCTTGAACCCCCATCGGTCATTCGCCCCGATGGGGGTTCTTTTTTCCACTCCTCCATGCTGCCAACGTATAATTTCTACATGGGCACAATCATTGCATTTATTTGTTTGGACAAATTAAGCGAAAGCCTATTATGTTTAAGTTAGAACTTGCGCTGCAAAACCTTGTACTAAAAGAGTACGTTCTCTCTGATGGGGCCAAGCTAAGTATTGGCCGCCATTCTGAAAACGATATTGTGCTCAAAGATATGGGTGTATCCCGCTACCATGCCACCGTTGAGGGCAGGGGACAGAAGTTGCTTGTTTTAGATACAGGAAGCAAGAACGGGACTATTGTGAACGGCACAAAAGTAGAATCTGCCGAACTACACCACGGTGATATTGTCAGAATTGGTAAGAACTGCACCATCAAAGTATCTGTCCCCCCCCAAAGAAAAAAGAGTCAACCATAACCGGAGAGCATGACCAGGAGACTAGTACATTGAAAATATCTGACCCGTAACCTCTGGAGCAGATGGGCAGGAGCAGGGTGGTAGTCTCCACCTCCCTTGTGGTAAATTACTTCTTGGACAGGGAGAGGTTCCCTGTTGTTGCCCTGACCCTAGTGGGGAGTGTGTCCGTTACTGGGGTCATTCTTGCCCCTATCGGCCTTGGTTGGTGGACTCGTCAGTGGGGGTTTTCTTGTTGCATCTTTACCCCTCATTCCTGTAATTTAAAAGCAGCTCAAGACCTTCTTGAGAAGTACAAGAAAAAACCTCCGACACATAATCTCACAAGCTGTTATGGGAACCGACAACCGTCGCCACACCAGAGCCAAGGTAAAATGGCCTGTTTCAATCAACGCTCCCACTGGCATCGTTGATGGAACTA
>PPDG01000496.1 GCA_002899795.1 Desulfobacteraceae bacterium
ACCAATAAGGAGGATGGCGAATTTTGGTAAAGCGGTTGCGCAAAACATCTAAGCCCAGACCAGCAGCTACACATAAATAAAAAACAACGAGAAAGAGAAACTTCACGGGATAGCGCAGGGTAGAAAACAGAGGAAAAGATTTATGAAAAAAGGTATATAAAGGTGTTTAACCTCCCAAAGCGAACATCAGAGTTAGCCCCATAGCAGCGAGCAAAACGAAGCCTCGCTTGCCCTGTCGGAAAAAATATATGCCAGCCAGGCATAAAACCACAGGACCAACATAAATGGTTTTCAGATAGTTTTGAAACTTCCAGTAAAGATCCGGAGTGGTTCGTGGGCCGTAGAGAGAGGGCAGAAGGAAATAGATCAGGTCCTTCGGTGCCAGGGACCACAGCGTCGCCTGCGTCAATTGCACTCCCCCGTGGCGCTGGCTTCGTCCATATAGCTCCAAAAAAGGCAGGATCTGGACCATGGCAAGTCCCAGAAAAATAGCCAGGACGAGCCCCAGATGTACCAATCGACGTTGTAGATTAGGCCTGCTTTCCTCATCCTTTAGTGGAAGAACTCTGGGATAAAGGCAGAGAAGAAGCAAACTCGCGAACGTTAACAGGACAATCTCCATGCCGCCACCGAGAAACATGCAACAGAGGCTAACCCCGGAGGCTATGGCCCAGCGAAGCAATCCGGTTCGGACCATTCGACAGCCAAACCAAATCACCAGCGGGTACCAGCTCACTGATAAAAGAGTATTAAGCACATTGTGAACCGAGATGAGATAGCCGCTAAAAAGAAATGCCAGGGCTGCTGCCAGGGCTCCCTGGAGGCTGGCCCCCAGTTCACGCATGAGGCTGTAGGTAAATACGCCTGCCAGGAAGAAATGAGAAATTATGGTCCAGTTGAAGGCCAGGTCGAGAGGCAGGAAAAGGTAGGGGATACTCAGTGGGTAGAGTACCCCAGGCTGGATGGCGGCAAAAAGCGGTACGCCACATTTTATGAATGGATTCCAGAAAGGAAAATGACCCTGACGGACAGTTTCAACCCAGATAGAGCGAAATGGATAAAAAAACGTGGTAAGGTCTCGTTCCACCAACAGGACCTTGCCGGTGAGAACGTCGTGAAAGTAGAGCAGGGTGAGGACGAAAAGGCCCAGAATCACAAGAGTTTTCTTCAGTGCTGGGTCTCGGATCGACATTTGAGAAAGGTATTTACGGTGAGTAGGGTCTGAGTGGGCCCACCGCCCTCCTTAAATTTCATCACCTCTATAAAACGAATCTGTGGCCAGAAAGACAGTGACGGTAACCTCGCGTCTAACCCCGGCCATTTATCTCAGGCTTTCGGCCCTAGTGGAATCCCCGCGTAGGTGAAGGCAAATTCTCAGCAGCATGTCTTTAAGGCTTGGTCCAGACGGCGTTGCCATTTGTTTGGGTGTAGGTAAAGGTATATGTAGTTCCACCAATAGAAGCGGTCCACAAATTATTACCTGCATCGAGGTTCATAGTTATATTCTGCGCTTGAAGATATGTCGTATGGAGGGCGGTTATGTCTGGAAAGGTGGTGCCAACATTGCGTGTTACCACGTCAGCGTATCCTATTGCGGCACTTGAAATGATAGCACCGACTATGGCGCTGGCAGTGGCATCCGCAGCCTCTGTTCTAAGGTCGGTATACTTGGGTATAGCGATGGCGGCAATGATTCCCAGCAAAATAATGACCATAATAATTTCTATTAAGGTAAAACCTCGCTGGTCCCTGATTTTAGAAGTTATTCTTTGCATTCGTACCTCCCTTAATTACCCAAAACCTTAGCGCAGCAAGTCAACGCCTCATTACCACTATTGGTCTATTCTGTCAACGGTATATGTCGCCGCCTCACTAACCTACCTGATTCGCGTAACTTGTCGCAATAATTGTGCCTTATTACGGCTGTAAACCTTCCGGTTGTTTGTGCAACTCCAGGTGGCAGGGCTCTAAGTCTAGCATAGAAATACTATCCTGCCTCCAGGCTCACATTTTTCCTACATTTCAGTATATTTCATGGAGATAAGCTACAGTTCTCCTTTTATACGACACGACTTGTGCTATGAATTGGCCGAATAGCCAATATTCTGTCAATGTGCTTGGTGACCACTAGCTCTGAGCAAGCAGATTACTAATAAATTTATGAAAACGCCTATTCCTTTAGCTCCGCATACTGTAGATACTAGATTTCGATATCCACTTTTATTTACTAACCACGGAGACACGGAGAGCACTGTGGGAATAGAGTAATGGAGTGATGGAGTATTGATTATTAACTGTGGGAGCGGCTTTCCAGCCGCGATCTTAGCGCCTTATACTCTATGCCTTATGCTCTATGCCCACTGGATTCTGACTTCTGTCGTCTGTCCTCTGACCTCTGACTTCTACTTCCCTAGAAGCTCCGCAACCTTGGCTATCAGTTTGTCTGCTGCAAAGGGCTTGGTCATATAGAAGTCGGCTCCGGTTTCTTCACCGATAAGCCGATCTTTCTCCTGGGCCTCTGCCGTCAGCATAATGATGGGTATGCGCTTATACTGCTCGTCGAATTTCAGCAGCCGGCAAACCTTGTAGCCGTTCAACCCTGGCAACATAACATCGAGGATGATCAGATCCGGTTTTTCCTTACGGGCGCGATCCAGAGCACGGAAGCCGTCGTATGCCACTATACACTCATAACCCTCCGTTTCCAGGGTTATCTGGACCATTTCAAGAAGATCCGGTTCATCGTCAACAATCAGAATTTTTTTCGACATGATTGCTCTTCAGTCTCGTCCTAGGGGTCAAGTCCTCACTCTTGACAT
>PPDG01000088.1 GCA_002899795.1 Desulfobacteraceae bacterium
CCCTGCGACGTACTGTTCAAGTACGCCTCGGGACCAACCCCCTGCGGTTGCCCGGTGGCACACCCATCTTCGCGGTCTCGAGACGGCAATTCATGAAATAACCGGGCCATGAGAGGAGTAACGGAGAGGACGATGAAGAAACTAGCGCCTTCAATTCTGTCTGCTGATTTTGGTCGACTGGGAGAAGAAGTTGCCGCAGCGACCGCTGCGGGTGCTGACTACATCCACATAGACGTAATGGATGGCCACTTTGTTCCCAACATCACCATAGGACCGCTGGTGGTAGAGGCTGTGCGTCGTAGCACCCACCTGCCCTTGGATGTGCATCTCATGATCAGTGAGCCGGATCTGTACCTAGAGGATTTTGTCAAAGCAGGGGCGGACATCCTTGGTGTGCACGCGGAAGTATTGCCCCACCTGCACCGGACAATACAGCGGATCAAAGAACTTGGTGCCAAAGCTTCTGTAACCCTTAATCCGGCCACACCCCTGGTGTCTGTAGAACATATTTTGGATCAGGTGGATCAAGTTCTCCTCATGACGGTGAATCCAGGATTTGGGGGGCAAGCGTTCATTGAGGCAGTGATTCCGAAGATCGAGGCCCTCCGGAAGATTATTGAGCAGCGAGGGTTGGCGGTGGAACTGGAGGTGGACGGGGGTATTAACGCAGAAACCATAGGGGAGGTGGCCCGGGCTGGTGCCGATGTGTTCGTTGCCGGCTCCGCAGTGTTTTCCACTGCCGACTATGGCGAAACGCTTCGGTTGTTTAGAGAAAAGATTAAAGAGGCACTATCTTAGAGCATGCAGCATGCAGCAGGCAGGGGGCAGTAGAAAATCTTCTTATTGATTCTGCCAGCTGCTGGCTGCCAGCTGGCTGAGCCGCGCTGGCGGTTCAGTGAATGGGGCTGCCGGGTTTTACCTTTTTCTCGGGCGCAATCAGTACCATTTCTCCCTCAGCGCCGCCCACCAGTATCATGCCTTCGGAACGGATACCCATTAGTTTGGCCGGCTTTAAATTGGCCACCAGAACAACCTGTCTACCCACCAGATCCTCTGGGCGGTAGTGGCCGGCGATTCCAGCGACCACCGTTCGTTTCTCGCCTAAATCGACTTCCAATTTCAGTAGGTTCTTGGAACCGGGAATGGATTCAGCCTGAAGGATTTCGGCCACCCGCAAATCCAACCGGGAAAATTCATCCGGCTTGAGAAGCGGTTTTTTGGAAGGTTCATCCGTTTGCCTATCCTCAATGGTTTGTTCAATCCGGGGAAACAGTGATTTACCGCGGCGAGTGGATGTGTTCGGCTGCAGGGTTCCCCAGGTGGTATGTTGGTCCAGGCGCAACTCCGATGGGTCAATCTCTAGTCCAAGCCTGTCCAGCAATTCCTGGCTGGAGTCAGGCATGATTGGCGCTAGAAGTACCGCTACTAGCTTTAGACTTTCGAGAGAGTAGTAGAGTACCGTGTGCAAATTGGACTGCTTCTGAGGATCTCGTGCCAAAACCCAGGGGGCGCTCTGGTCAATGTAACGGTTTACGTGGTTGATGAGTTCCCAGACCGCCATCAAAGCCTTGTGAAACTCCATTTGTTCCATATGGAGAGCATAGGTTGCGGGTAACTCCACTGCCGCCTTCTTCAGGTCTTCATCGTCTTTTTCTTCGGTATCTGACTGAGGAATTTTACCTTCACAATACTTGTGGACCATGGTCAGAAGACGACTGGTGAGGTTGCCCAGATCATTGGCCAGATCCGCATTGACTCGGGTAATAAGGGCCTCTTCACTAAAGCTGGCGTCGAGCCCAAAGACCATTTCTCTCATGAGAAAATAACGAAAGGCATCAAGCCCGTAAACTTGGAGAAGATCCAAGGGTTTGATTACTGTGCCTCGGCTTTTGGACATCTTCTTCTCTGCAACATTCCAATAACCGTGGACGTTGAGATGCTGGTAAAGAGGGATGCCAGCGGCCTGCAGCATGGTGGGCCAATAGATACCGTGGGGTTTCAGGATGTCCTTGGCTATCAAGTGTTGAGCCGCAGGCCAGAATTGAGCAAAGAGAGAACCGTCGGGATAGGATAGGGCGGAGACGTAGTTGATAAGAGCATCAAACCAGACGTAGGTTACATAACGGTCATCAAAGGGTAAAGTAATCCCCCAGCTTAAACGTGATTTTGGCCTGGAGATGCAAAGATCCTCGAGGGGTTCGCTCAGAAAACTGAGCACTTCATTACGGTATCTCTCTGGCCGAATAAAGTCAGGGTGCTTGTGTATGTGATCAATGAGCCAGTCCTGGTATTTGCTCATTTTAAAAAAGTAATTTTCTTCCTCGCGGGGGACGGGTGGGCGATCATGCTGGGGACACTTGCCTTCAACCAGTTCTTTTTCAGTATAGAATCGTTCACATCCTACACAATAGAGGCCGCTATATGAACTGAAGTAGATATCCCCCGCATCGTAGACTTTCTGCAGGATGTAACGCACTACTTTTTTGTGGAGTTCATCGGTGGTCCGGATGAAATAGTCGTTGCTGATGTTCAAATTTGGCCAGGTGCTGCGAAACAGATCGCTAATCTCGTCGGCGTAGGACTGAGGATCTTTTCCTACGGCAGCAGCAGCTTCTACTACTTTGTCGCCGTGTTCATCGGTACCGGTGAGGAAATAGGTCTCCCTCCCGGCTATGGTATGAAAGCGGGTCAGCACATCTGCGACTATGGTTGTGTATGCATGGCCGAGGTGGGGTGGAGCATTCACGTAGTAGATTGGCGTAGTGATGTAATACCTCGCTGACATAGATCCTCCCTGAATCAGTCTTTTTTCACCAAGTCCCCGTTTTCTTGTTTTGCTATGTTGGTTTTGGATCGCCGCTGCGCTGGTTGTTCCCTGCCGCACTAGTTTGCTCGAGGGAGAGGTCGGAAGCACCGAATTCAATTTCCCTGCCGTCATCTAAGGCGACCGCCACTCGCTGCTCCATGACGTTTTGGCGAACGACCTTGCCTTCTCCTTCTGGGGTAATAATCCGCTTGCCGACCTTGGGCATTCCCTTTTTCATTTCCACATATTCGGTATACTCATATTTGAGACAACACATGAGCCGACCGCAGACCCCGGATATTTTGGTCGGGTTTAGGGAGAGATTTTGCTCTTTGGCCATTTTTACCGAGACGGAATGAAATTCCTTGAGGAATGTAGCACAACACAGTTCACGACCGCAGGGGCCAACACCACCGATCATCTTGGCCTTATTACGGACACCGATTTGTCGGAGTTCGACCCGGGTGTGTAGTTTCTTGACCAGATCTTTCACGAGTTCGCGGAAGTCAACACGGCCATCGGCGTAGAAATAAAAGATGATCTTGGACCCGTCAAAAAAACGCTCTACATCCACCAGAACCATGGGTAAGTTACGCTCTTCTATACGCTCCTGGCAGAAGCGGTGGGCTTCTTCCTCCCGGGCAAGACAATCCTTGTACTGCTGGCGATCGTTATCGTTCGCCAGACGGAACACCTCTTTCAGTTGGTCTTTGGGATAGTTGGGGTCTCGTTTTCTGACCGGAGTTGCGACAATCCCTAGGCTCAAACCCTTCTCGGTCTTGACAATTACCTCGTCGCCCTCCTTGAGGACAAAGTGGCCGGGAATAAAGTGATATATCTTGCCGCCTTCTCGGAAGCGGATGCCAACGATGTTATCCATAAATTGTCCTAATCCAGCGTACGTCGTTCGATATTGTTTGTTGATTTACATTCTACCTACCAACAGTAACTGGCCAGGTGAATGGTCCTCTAGCCTGAGCTGGCAGGTGGCCTCTCGGATCCCCTACACGGTCGGTTGCCCGAGTGTGCAGCAACAACAGGAGTGCCTCCAGACTCAGTCTCTTGTTAATATTATAACGCATAGCCCCTTGTACAGTGCAGACAAGTTCAAACATTTCCAGCAGATGATCAGGCTTGAACCGTGAAGACGCCCCCTCCACCTTTTCGGCGAAATCTAAATTGAGGAGACTGATACTGTCCGCCGCCTCAAGCTGCTGGACAAACAGGTCCCGAAGCCATGTTTTTAGCCACTCAAGGTCTTGCTTCAGATCTGGACCCTCGCCTTTCCATGCCTTGGCTGCAGCCAGCAGATCAGTGATGTGTGATTCGTGGATCCCGGCCACAATTTCCAGCAGCCAGCGGCGGCGGTCAAGTTGCTTTTCGTCCAGGAGCGCTGCAGCCCGAGATAGGCTGCCTCCAGCCAATTCGGCCATAATAGCCGCTTTCTCTGGCTCCACTCCGTGGGCCTGGCATAGGTGGGTGGATATTTCCTCCGTTGCCAACGGTTGAAAGGGAAGGTGGAGGCAGCGGGAGACGATAGTGGGTAGGAGAGAGGTGATTTCATAGGCAGTTAAAATGATTAGGTTTTCTGCCGGCGGTTCTTCAAGGACTTTGAGCAGAGCATTAGCCGCTTCTATCTTCATATTCTGGGCGTTGTTTATTATCGTTACTCGGTACCTACCTTCCAATGGTTTGAAACGTAAGCGCTGCTTGAGGGCACGAATCTGCTCTATCTTGATAAAGGGGCCGTCCCTTTCTATGGTGTTGATATCAGGATGGTTACCACTTGCCGCTTTTCGACAGGAGACACAGCGGTCGCAGCAATCTCCAGCAGCACCGTCTTCACAGTTCACCACTTTGGCGAGGGTGAGAGCCGTAAGTTGTTTGCCAATTCCCTCCATCCC
The DNA here is from genome assembly GCA_002899795.1 of Desulfobacteraceae bacterium. GTDB lineage: Bacteria > Desulfobacterota > Syntrophobacteria > BM002 > BM002 > BM002. Next base: position 4,711 of record PPDG01000088.1, read on the forward strand.
AGTAAAAATAAAGCTGTGCGGCAGATGTTCCTGGGCGAGGGCCCGTCGCAATAGATTAATGATTCGCTTCTGTCCTATGATTTCGGCAAAACTCATCTTGAAGGTCCTGGTTCAGTTCTTCTGGTTCAGATATGGCTCCAGTATGGTTACAATCTCTTCATGTAACCGCTCCAGTTCCATGGTGGCGTCCAGTATTCTGAAACGCGCAGGATTCTGGGCTGCAAGCTCCAGATAGCCCGTTCTCACCTCTTGATGAAAAGCCAAGGCCTGCTGTTCGAACCGATCTTCCCGTCCTTCTAGAGCACGATCTTCTATCCGCCTCCGGGCACGATCCAAGCCGACCTCCACTGGACAATCAAGTAACAGAGACAGGTGGGGCCAGAGCCCCTGAGTGGCCCACTGGTTGAGTTGCTGGATAAAAGCGAGGTCTTGACCTCGACCGTATCCCTGGTAAGCGGTGGTAGCGTCGGCGAACCGATCACAGATAATCCACTGGCGAGTTTTCAGGGCGGGGCGAATCACCTGGGCAATGTGCTGAGCTCGGTCGGCTGCATAGAGGAACAGTTCGGTGAGTGGTTCCATTTCGTTGTTGGCAGGGTCCAGAAGCATTTTTCGTATGAGTTTGCCCAGGCGGGTCCCACCAGGTTCGCGAGTAATCAGGTGAGGGATACCGCGGTTGGACAAAAACGTGGTCAAAAGTTCCACTTGGGTGGTTTTACCACATCCCTCTATGCCTTCGAAACTCACGAACACGGGGGCTAATGCTCCTCTCCTTTTGCAGATGAGTCTAACATATCCAAAAAACTGTAGTTCTCTGGTTCAGGCTCATCTTTACTGTTGTCGGTCTGGATGTCGGCAATTTCTTGCTCCTCCCCGGTTCCTTTAAACACAAAACGGTCATACACTTGTTGGAACGGGGTCCAGTGCGAAGGACTTTCCTTTTCATTATCCAGCAGTCTGGTGAGATGGTTCATTTTGGCATCCAGATTATCTGCATAGTGGAGGGTAAAGGCCTCCAGAGTCTTCGGCCGCTTGGGGGCGCCAAATTCGTATTCACCATGATGGCTTACCATCAGGTGTTGTAGAGTCAGAGACAGGGTTGGTGGAAATCCCTCGAGTTTGTCAATCTTCTCTCGAACTCGCTGAACTCCGAGCACCACGTGGCCCAGCAGTCTACCAGCATCGGTATAATCCAAGTGCAGTTGATAAGAAAATTCCTCAAGTTTGCCTATATCGTGAAGAATGGCAGCAGTGAGCAGCAGATCGCGATCCAACCGAGGGTAATGGTCGCAGATGCGATCCAGGAGACGAGTAACAGAGACAGTGTGTTCAAGCAGACCTCCTAGATAGGCATGATGCATGGACTTGGCAGCTGGGGCTTGCTTCATCTGCTCGACAAAAGAGCGATCTGAGAGGAAACTCTTTAACAGACGCTGCAAGTGCTGATTTTTCACCTGTTTTGCCAGGTCCTCGAATTGCTGCCATAGTTCATTAATATCTTGCGGACCTGTTGGCAGAAAGAGGGTGGGATCAACTTCCTCGGGGTCTACCCGCTCTATGTCTCTGATATTGAGTTGCAGTTTACCTTGATAGCGCTCTACCCTGGCGTGCACGCGCACCACATCATTGACGCTGAAGTCCTGATCAAATTCCAGAGCTCGCTCCCAGATGCGTCCCTCAGTCTCCCCAGTGTGATCGCCGAGACTAATTCTGAGAAAGGGATTGCCACTGCGGGTGTTTCCCAGAGTCTTAGCCTTGACCAGGAAGCTACTGACGAACTTCTCATTCTCTTGGAGTTCTGCAATAAAACGTTCTTTTTTCACTAAACCTTTCCAATAATTAGAATTTCCACGAACTACCATTGCAAATTTTATATTTTACCTGAACCAATGGTGAAGTCAAAGGATAAAGGGTTTAGAGGTGGGATGCGGGAAAACCTTGGATGGGGCTCAAAAAGTTTTTTTCTCGTGGGAAAAGGTAGGGGGTAATGTCAGTAGTCCGTGGTCAGTTGTCCGTTGTGACTCACTCCGTTTGCCGCATAGCGCCAAGCGCATAGCGTGTTGTTGCCATCTAGTCATCCGCAAGACACTTTTTGCAACGGACTACAGACGATGGACAACGGACTTTATGAGCGAAATTGCTTTGCGTAAGCAGCCGCCTCAAGTCCAGCCACACAGCCCTCTCCCACCGCCTTGGCAAGCTGCCAGGGCAGGCCGCAGATGTCGCCGGCCGCCAAGACACCGGCAATGTTGGTTCTCTGCTTCTTGTCGGTGGCAATAAATTGGGGTGAATCAGTGTCCATGGCCACACCGAGTTCACTGGCAAGCTCGATGGCGCCTTTGGCCCCCAGTTCAATAAAAACTCCTTTGACATCCAGGCGTGAGCCATTATCTAGGAGCAGCCCTTCTACCTGTTCTTGGCCAGTGATTTCTGTCACCTTGCGACCCTCGTGTATGGTGATTTCACTCTCACTAAGCTGATAAGCCAGTGCTTCCGAAATCTCCAGTTGGTCGCAGACAAGATGGACCTCGCTCGCATGGAATAGCATGGTGAGGGCACCGCTGGCTGCAGCGCTTTCATTACCGACCACTGCAACTGGCTCACCGCGAAAGAACCCCCCGTCGCAGTCCACGCAGTAGCTCACTCCACGCCCCAGCAATTCTTTTTCTCTCGGTACTCTGAGTTTATTGCGGGAAATCCCCATGGCCAGAATAAGTGCTCGGCACCTGAGTTCCTCCCTGCTTTCATTTTGCACAACGAGCCACTGGTCCTCCTGGGAAACTTTTAGCACGTCCTCATGCATGAAACTGGTGCCCGCTGCCTCTGCCTGCTGAATTCCCTGCTGGAGTAAATCTTCGCCCGCGGTTCTTTCCATGCAGCAGTAGTTTTCAATATGGGCCCGGTGGAGGCTACTCTTGGCTGGTTTGCCCATGACCAATACTGACACTTTGGCACGGGCGGCATGAATGGCAGCCTGCAGTCCTGCCGGTCCGCTCCCCAAGATGATGACATCGTAGACCTTGCCTGTCATTGGCTTCTCCTTTATGTATGCAAATAAAACCTGGTCCTATGGGCTAGGTCAAGTTTCAATGACTTTGATGGGGGTTTCAGTGTTCAGGTTTCAGCTACCATGTTTCTTTTTACTGACATCTGACACCCATAACCCTGATATTTCTCCTTCGGAGTCCCCACCCTCTGGGCGGGGCCCCGGTTTGGTGCTTGGAGTTTGGGATTTCATATACTCCACTCCCTAGTAAATATCCGCTGGATCAGTAAAGCATTGCTGGGCAGGTTGACCGAAGTAAATGGTGATCCGATGGATACCCTTGCTGAGTGAGCGGTGCACTACATAGCCGGTGTTGTGGAACACAGCCGCGGCTTCCTGATTGCTGGGGTCAACGTAGGCGATAAAACCGGCAATGTGTTTGCTCCGAGCGATTTGAACTAGATGGTTGAGTAAATAGCTGGCAACCCCTTTCCCTTGCCACTCTTGTCGCACCGCAAAGTCCACCTCTGCCATGTTGTTCTCTTCATCGAGCACGTACCGTCCCAAAGCGATTATATTTTCGGCGCCCATGTCGCCGAGTATACCTACCACTGACATTTCCTTTTGATAATCGATATTGATGAGCTCCTGGAGGTTGCGTTGTGGAAACACTCGCATGGCGGAGATAAATCTGACATGTGAACCGTGGTGGGGAAGGGCATGAAAGAATTCCTGCAGGCTTCTTTCATCAGTGGATTTTACCGGTCTGAATAGGACTCTCTCGTTCTCTCCACACGGCTGACTCGTTTCCCACTCATCAGGGTACTGAGCGGACTCGTCGGGTGGCAGAAGCTGATCTTCGTAAAGATAGCGTAGCCTTTTGGCGGCTGCCAGCAGTTCTTCACGGAATTTGGGATGGGCCAGGTTGATCAAGGCGAGGGCGCGTTCGCGTACGGTTTTGCCGTAGAGATTTACAGCGCCGAATTCGGTAACAACGTAGTGGACGCCGCCACGGGTGTTTACTACCCCGGCACCCTCACTGAGGTGGGGCACGATCCGAGACTCACGCGCATCCAGGGTAGTTGACGGTAAGACGATGAGGGACTTTCCCTGTTTCGAAAAAGTGGCGCCGCGGATAAAGTCAACCGAGCCGCCCACGCCGCTATAGATGCTGTAGCCCATGGAATCGGCACAGACCTGTCCGCTCAGATCCACCTGTAAGGCCGAGTTGATGGAGACCATTTTTTCGTTCTTGCTTATGACCGAAAAATCATTGGTGTATTCGATGGGATGAAATTCCACCATGGGGTTGTTGTGAGCAAAATCGTACAGTTTTCTGGACCCCATGCAGAAACTGGCGATTATTTTTTTGGGATGTAGAGTTTTTCTGGTATTGGTGATGACCCCTCGCTCCACCAGGTGCAGGTAGCCGTCGGTGAGCATGTCCGTGTGGACACCCAAGTCTTTTTTCCCTTCCAGAGAATAGAGGGCGGCATTGGACACACTACCAACTCCAGCCCGAATGGTGGACCCATCCTCTATGAGCTTTGCCACCTGTTTGCCAATCTGGTGCGCAGTTTCGTTCATGAGCGGCGGCTCCATTTCCAAGAGTTCTTCCTCATGCTCCACGATTGCGTCCATATCCCGTAGATGAATATAACTGTCACCAAGGACTCTGGGCATACGAGGATTGACCTGGGCAATAACAACATTTGCGTTGGCGGCTGCCGCCTTGACGATGTCCACAGCTATGCCGAAGGAGCAATAGCCATGTTCATCCGGGGGGGAAACCTGAATGAGGGCTACGTCGACGGGGGTGTGACCACTGTGGAAGAGATCTGGCACGTCAAAGAGATAGACAGGCGTGTAATCCGCTCTCCCTTCTGCGACCGCCTGGCGCGATCCCGAAGCCACATAAAGCGACTTGAGGCGGACCTTGTCACGGAAAGTCTCATCCGTGTAGGAAGTCCTACCCAGGGAAAGCAGGTGGAGAACCTCCAAATCTGCCAATTCGATAGCCACGTGCTCTAGGGCGCGCACCAGGTGTTGGGGTTCTCCACAGCCTGAGCCGATAAAAACGCGGTGGCCGCGGCGGACAAGCTGCATGGCCTTTTCCGCGCTCTTGACTTTGTCAGCGTATTCGGCACGCCAGTCAGTACATTTTGTCTGGTCAACCCTGGGCGAACGTTCTGAGTCAATGGGTTGACCAGGGCGAGTAGAGTTTGATTCCATCTGTTGCTATACCTTGACTTTGTTGACATCTGTCTGATTTATAAATAATCTTATGGCCGGTCGGTGGCAGTGTCAACCATAGGTTTTACAATGAGTAGACTGAAACACAGAGAACACAGTACAGAATACATCCGACATCAATAGTTCTAAGATTTTGCTGATAAGCTGCCCGGGATCAGGGTGACGGAGGATTTTGGGGTAGGAACTTCCAAAGGACGGCCGCAGTTATAATCATAGTCAGACAGAGAATCTGGCCCATGGAAAGCAGACCCCAGAGTAAACCAATCTGTGGATCGGGCTGCCGGAAAAATTCAACCAGAAAGCGAAAGATTCCATAGCCGCCCAGGAATAGGCAGACCATAGTGCCGGGTCGAAAAGACCGGTCTTTGAGTAGCCACAGTATGATGAACAATACTACTCCCTCAAGAGCGGCCTCGTAGAGCTGGGAGGGATGCCGTGGTTCCGGGCCAGCCAGGGGAAACACCATGGCCCAGGGCACGGTGCTGGGACGGCCGTACAGTTCGCCATTTATGAAGTTGCCCAAGCGTCCGAAAGCCAGGGCAACGGGGGCGGTGACAACTACTGTATCCGCGCCCTCCCAGAAAGGGATCTTACGACGGCGAGCGAAGATGAGGCCCGCGAGTACGGCGCCAATGAGTCCACCATGAAAAGACATACCGCCGTGCCAGATAGCGATTATTTCGAGCGGATGCTGCAGGTAGTAGGTGTAGTTGGAGAATTGGTAGAAAAGAACATAGCCGAGTCGGGCTCCCAGGATAAGGCCAATGGCCAGGGTAAAGATGAGATCCTGGAGTTTAGCCCCAACGAGACCTAGGTTGTGAGCCCGACGCTGCTTGCCGATGAGAAAATAACACGACACAAAGCCGAGTACGTACATGAGTCCATACCAGCGCAGCTTGAAAGGGCCAATCTCGATTATGTTTGGATTTATCTTGGGATATGGCAACATAATGTTGGCTACTGCTTACAGGCAGTTGTCTAATGAATAAGGGTGGTAACAGTTCTAAATTATTTTGGCCCAGTAGCAGTATCACAAGATTGTTGAGGCGGTCAACTGAAGTATGGTACGTAGCTTGATATCAGTTGTCCGTGGTCCTTAATCAGTTATTTTTCCTCTATAAGGCACAAGATCAATTGTGGATAGTATCAGAGAGGCTATGAATTCTTCGGGTCGAAGAAGGAAGGACGGAGGGAACAGTCTATGCCAGCAGTACTTTCAATAGTAGGAAGATCGAAGGTGGGAAAAACCACTTTTTTGGAAAAGTTAGTTCCTGAGATAAAGAGCCGAGGCTATCGGGTCGGCACCATTAAACATGACGCTCATGATCATTTTGAAATTGACCACAAAGGCAAGGATACCTGGCGGCACCGGGAGGCTGGGGCGCAGGTGGTTGCTATCAGCTCCCCTACACGCTTTGCCCTCACCAAGATGGTGGAGAGCGAGCTGAACGTGGATAGCATTGTTGCTACCTACTTCACGGACGAGGATCTGGTGCTCACGGAAGGCTATAAGAGCGGGAGCAAAGAGAAGATCGAGATTTGCCGAAAGGAGTTGAAATCAGAGCCTCTCTGCAACCAAGCAGATCGTCTGGTAGCAGTGGTAAGTGATTTCTCGGTGGCGGTGGATGTTCCCCTTTTTGAGTTGGAGGATATATCAGGGGTGGCAGATTTCATTGAGGAGCGCTTTCTGAAGAAAACAGCTGAAGCCAGTGTGGTGCTCAGACTGGATGGCAAGAAGGTGCCCATGAAGTCGTTTGTAAAAGACTTTGTCCTGGGTGGCATTTTGGGGATGATCTCCAACCTAAGGGGTTACAGCGATCCCAGCCAGGTGGATATATCCATCCGGCTTAAAAAAGATTGACGGCTGCGTAAAAAATCCATCTGTCTGCCGCAAGCGGATATACTGTGCTGTCTAATTTCTGGTTTTTGTGAGTCCATTAACGTTGAGTGACGAGGGTGAAGTGGCTGGTATGGTTGGTGTAGTCCTGGTGGGAGGAAAGAGCCGGCGTTATGGCCGCAACAAGGCTCTGGAATTCTTCCAGGGTGAACGACTCATTGATCGACAGGTGCGGACTGTTGGGTCCCTGTTTTCTGAGGTGCTGGTTATCACCAACGAGCCAGAGCTCTATCTTCATCTGGACGTGACCATTGTCCGAGATGTCATTCCTGGACAAGGGCCTTTGGGAGGAATTTACACTGGGCTTATCTTCGCCCAGGGTAAGAGTGTATTTGTCACGGCCTGCGATATGCCCTTTGTCCAGCCCGCTGTTGTCAGACGCATGGTGCAGTTGGCCAAGAACTATGATGTGATCGTTCCTGAGAAAATTGAGGGGTTGGAACCGCTCCACGCCATCTATTCGTCCCTTTGCTTGCCTCACATAGAGCAAATGCTGGATCATGGCATGCTCCAAGTCATCAATTTTTTCCCTGCAGTGAAAGTGTATCGGCTCAGCTCAGAAGAAATTGGGCAACTGGATCCCCAGGGACTCTCCTTTGTCAATATTAACACTCCCGATGATATGGACAGAGCCAAGGATCTGCTGGAGGGGCTCGAAAAGAGTCGTGGCGACTAGGCACTAAGCACGAGGAACTAGGCACCAAGAGACTATTTCTAAATAATTCGCAGTAGTGGTTCGTATTATTTGCTGGCTGCATGCTGGCCGCTGGAAAAACGGTGAGTCTCCGAGTCCCTCTGTCTCCGCGTCGCACCACTCCGCGTACCTACTGAAAAAGATGTGAAATGACGGTAAACGTGAACAAACTAGTATCGTTGGAAGAGGCACAAGGTCTTGCTTTGGCGGCGGCAGCAACTCTGGCCACGGAGCAAGTGCAGCTCGAAAATGCCAGCGGTAGGGTGCTGGCGGAAGAGGTTCGGGCGATACGGGATGAGCCTCCTTCAACCCAGGCAGCCATGGACGGCTATGCGGTTCACAGTGAGGACGTGAACGCTGCTTCTTCAGAGAAGGATGTTTTTCTAGCCGTGGTAGGAACAGTTGGTCCCGGCCAGCAAATCGATCAACAGTTAAAGCGAAAAGAGGCGATACGGGTCATGACGGGAGCCATCTTACCCGCCGGAGCAGACGCGGTGGTACCCCAAGAGATGACCGAGATTGTTGCCGAGGGAGTAGTAGTAAAGGCGCCTGTGGCGTCGGGAGACTACCTGATTCCTGCTGGGGCAGAGCTTCAGATGGATCAGCACCTTCTCTCCGGCTCCACGGTCCTGGGAGCCAAGGAAATGACGATACTGGCAACCCAGGGATACAGCACGGTAAAGGTGCGAAGGCAGCCTATAGTTGAGGTTTTAGCAACCGGTAGCGAGCTGGTGGAAGTGGGCAAGTCCTTGGATCAGAAAGGGGTTTTTGCCAGTAATCTGCACACGGTGTCGCACCTTGTGAACCACTACGGCGGCAGAGCGAGAGCCCTGGGGGTTGCAGGAGATAAGGTGGAAAGGTTAGCCCGTTTTATCGAAAAAGGGCGCAGGGCTGATGTGATAGTGACCACCGGTGGCACAGGCAAAGGGGAGAAAGACTTGGTGTCTAGTGCGATTAGCACATTGGGGGGTGATGTGCTTTTTCACGGGGTGGCCATGTCTCCAGGAAAACAAGCACTGTTCGCCAAACTTGGTGGAACTTTGTTGTTTGGTCTGCCTGGGAGACCAGCCGCCACCTACATTGCTTTTGAGCAACTGGTTCGTCCGGTGTTGCTCCAAATGCTCGGTCTTTCACAGGTTTTTCCGCCAGAAACTACCGCTGTCTTGAGTGGTTCAGTGAAGGTCAGGGGAAAGCTTCTGTCGTTTCTCTTCGGTCGTTTGATTTTCGGGCCTGCCGGCCTAGAGGTTGAATCTCTGCGCTCAGAGAGGAAAGGGATACTCACCGAGATGCTGGCAGCCAACTGCCTGCTACAGGTTCCTCCAGGAAGAGACCGGTTGGATAAAGGAGAGCCAGTTAAGGTCCAGCTGCTTGACCTAGGCCTCGATGGGCTTTCTTATTTCGAGGTTCCACCCTACTAACTTCTGTCCACTAGACAATATCATCTGCGGCGAAGCTTTATTATTTCAGACACAGCTCCGATCAGGGTGTGGATATCTTCTTGGGTGTTGTAAGGACCGACACTGGCGCGGACCGTGCCGTGAGGGAAGGTGTTGATGGTGCGGTGCGCTGCGGGGGCGCAGTGGAGTCCAGAGCGAACGGCAATTGCATAAGCTGTGTCCAAAATGTGCGCAACTTCAGAGCAGTCCAATTCTTCTATATTAAAAGAAAGGGTGCCGGCACACGAACTTTTGTCAGGAGAGCCGTAGAGGACGATTCCGGGAAGCTGGCTCAGTCCAGCCGCAAGGCTTTCTATGAGACTTTGCTCATGGGCAGCTATGGCTTCTAGACCTAGCTTTTGGACTTCGGCTATGCCCGCGGCAAGACCAGCAAGACCAGGGGCGTTGAGGGTGCCGCTTTCGAAGCGCTCTGGCCAGGTTTCAGGCTGCTGCATCGATTCAGAGTAAGTTCCGGTACCACCCTCCCACAGTGGTTCCAGTTCCAGACCCGGTCTGACATAAAGAAAACCCGTACCCATTGGTCCCAATAAACCCTTGTGCCCCGGGCCCGCCAGGAGATCTATCTTGGACTCTTGTGGATCTATTGGGATCCTTCCCATGGTTTGGGCAGCATCAACCAGCAGAAGAATACCGTGCTCTCGAGCCATCTTTCCCACCTCGCTCACCGGCATCAAGTTGCCGGTAACGTTAGAACCATGGATCAGAGCAATGAGGCGGGTCTGTGGGCGGATAAGTGGTGGGATGTCAGCGGGATCCAGTTCGCCGCTGGGGCTGCAGGGAATCTGGCTGAGTGAGATACCCAGCTTCTGCAGACCGTGGAGCGGCCGCATGACCGAGTTGTGTTCCATGCTGGTGGTGACCACGTGATCACCGGCTTGCAGTAATCCTTTGAAGGCCAGGTTTAAAGCGACCGTGGTGCTTGGGGTGCATAGTATGCGGGACGGTTCCACGTTGCCGAGCAACTTGGCGAGCGAACGCCGGGTACGGTCAATTACCCTACCGGCCTCTCGAGCTGGAGCATGTGCTGCCCGACCGGGATTGCCCCCGATTTCGTTCAAGTAATGGGCAACAGCATCGATCACTTGTTTCGGTTTGGGAAAAGATGTGGCTGCGTTGTCCAGATAGATCATGAGTCAGCAGATCAAGTTTTCGGCTCCAGCGTACGCCAGAATACTGCCGCCGCGCACGTAGCCGATGACAGTCATGTTGAGACTGTTAGCCAAATCCAGCGACAGACTGGTGGCAGCGGAGCGGGAAATCAGCATGGGGATTTGCATCTTAGCCGCTTTGATGAGAATTTCCGAAGTAATGCGGCCCGTGGTTACCAGGATTTTGTCAGTGGTATCCACTTCGTTCAAGAAACACTCTCCAAGTATCATGTCTACAGCATTGTGACGGCCAATGTCGGTGCGAAAGATCAGAATCTTCTCGGTATCAGCGAGACCGCAATTATGAACTCCTCTTGAGCGGCGATAAAGCTCAGAGCGGCTATGCAGCTCAGTCATGAGTTGACGGACTTGGTCAGCCCTGATGGCGAGGTGGTTTGTGAGAGGTTGGCTCTGCAACGAGTCCAGCACGTTATAGAAGATTGTACCTTTACCGCAACCGGAGGTAATGGTTCTTTTACCGAAGAGCTGCTCAGCTAGCTCAGTTCTCTCGCTGGTGAACACCCGAACCGCTTGAGCGTTCTTGTCAATCTCCACACGTTCAAGACTACTACGTTTTTGCAGTAGACCCTCTGATTTGAGAAAACCCACTGCCAAACTCTCAATATGTGCTCCTGTGCAAAGAAGGGTGATAATCTCCTGGTCATTCAAAAAAATGGCGAGTGGCACTTCTCGTATCAGGGCAACACGGGTGTGACGGCATTGATCCTTGGATACGCGCAAAACCTCTACTTCTTTTGTGAGACTATCCATGGTGGCTGCTAGCATCTTCTGTGTGAGGAATGTTCAGCATGCCATAGGGCTAATAATCACAGGGAAATACATCGGGATGTTAGGACAAATTTAGCATAACTAAAGAACACTGCTTTGTCAAAAGAATCCGCCCTGCGGTCTGGGGTCGGGATCTTTTTCCTGACTGTGATAGGTCTGCAGCATTAGGGTTAATCTCTTAGGTGGCGGGATTTCACTTTTTCACCAGGACTCGGGCAACTTGCCGGATCCTCGGATCGCGATCATCCACATACGGGGCTAGCGCTTCTACAACTCGAGGATCAGAAATCTGAGCCAAAGCGAAACCGGCGGCGGCTCGAACCGCAGAGCTCTGTTTCTTGCGAAGCGACAAGAAACCTCCTGGTGCTAACATTCTTGCCAGTGGTTCAATGGCGGTTGGGTCAGCTATCTGCCCTAAGGCTCGGCAGCAAGAAATCAAGCGCTCGGTGAGATGGAATACTACTCGCCTCACCTTGCGCCCTTAAGATTAGAAATCCCATCCTCGGTGTAGTTGTACTCTATTTAGCCACAGCCAGATTTCTTTTGGGGGTGTGAATTCAAATCATAAGTGCACCACCATTTGGTGGTGAAGGAATGAGTTAACTGCGGTATTCTCAGTGATCCTTCAACCGCCAAGTAAAAGGAGCACTTATGAGAATATACTCGCAGTTAACTCGAGGTAAACGATATCAGATTCGAGCACTTTTGAAAGCAGGTAATTCACAATCCAAGGTGGCCTTTTACCTTAAAGTTCACAAATCAACCATAAGCCGCGAGATTCGGCGTAACCAAGGGCATAAAGGCTACCGGCCTCGTCAGGCACACGAGAAGGCCATGGCACGTCGGTACGTGGCCGCGAAACGGATCAAAATGACCCCGGCGATGATCGAATTGGTTAGCCACTATATCGGCCAGGATTTTAGTCCGGAGCAGGTGTCCGGATTTTTAGCTCGAAACCATGCCCTCAAGATCAGTCACGAGACGATCTACAAACACATCTGGTCAGATAAACGAAACGGAGGAACCCTTTACAAACACCTGCGGCACTCAAAGCGTAAATACAAAAAACGCTATGGCACGAAGGAACGCCGTGGTCGGATGAAGGGGCAAGTGAGCATTGATTTACGACCCGCGATAGTCGAAGCCAAGAGCCGTATCGGTGACTGGGAGATGGATACGATTACGGGTAAAAACAGTACGGGGTATTTAGTCACCGTTGTAGAGAGAAAATCAAAGCTGACGCTGATAAAACGAGTGCCCGACAGACAAGCCGACCAAATGGCAAAGGCTATAGTGCAACTGCTGCGGCCCTACAAGGACAACGTCTTTACCATTACCGTTGACAACGGCAAAGAGTTCGCCCGGCATAAAAAAATATCAAAGAGCCTAAAGGCAGACATCTACTTCGCCCACCCTTATCATGCGTGGGAGCGAGGCTTGAATGAAAATACTAATGGTCTTCTTCGCCAATACTTCCCAAAGAAAATAGACTTTCAAACAATTGATGATAATAGTATTCAACATGCAATGGAGCGTCTAAACAACCGCCCAAGAAAAACATTGGGTTTTGCAACGCCCAATGAGGTGTTTTTCAAAGATAACAATAACAAGGATACCGTTGCACTTATTGTTTGAATGTACAGTATATATTTCTCATCAGGATCTACACTTTGTCCTTTTTTTCGGTTAGCCTTATTTCAAAAGAATTAGATATTTCTGCTATTGACAATTTTTTCTTGA
>PPDG01000102.1 GCA_002899795.1 Desulfobacteraceae bacterium
GACCCCCAGGTCAAAGCGCGAGCCATGATCGAAGAAGTACCGCACCCGACCGCTGGTACCGTCAAGTTAGTTGCTACGCCGATGAAACTTTCCAAGACCCCCTGCAAGACCATGCTCCACCCACCACTGCTCGGTGAGCACACCGACGAAATTCTGCAGGACCAGTTAGGATTCAGTCCCGAACAGATTCAGCAGTTAAGGGAAAACGGTGCGGTGTAAATCAAATCATCTCAAACATGGAGTGAACAGTGTCCAAATTTCAAGGTCTGGATTTTCTGCGTTTAGATGATCTTCTCAGCGACGAAGAGAAGATTACTCGGGATACGGTGAGAAGGTTCGTGGATGATAAGTTCATGCCCCTCATAGATGATCACTTTGAAAAGGCCACCTTTCCCATGGAGATAATCCCCGAGGTGGGGGAACTGGGCCTTTTCGGGATGAAACTCCATGGCTATGGGTGTGCCGGCACCAACAACGTCCAATACGGCCTCGCCTGTCAGGAACTGGAACGAGGAGACAGTGGTCTCAGAAGTTTCATGTCGGTGCAGTCCTCCCTCGTTATGTATCCCATTCATTCCTTTGGCTCCGAGGAGCAGAAAGAATACTGGCTTCCCAGAATGGCCGCAGGCGAAAAGATAGGTTGTTTTGGGCTCACCGAACCGGATCATGGTTCAGACCCTGGCGGCATGAAAACCCGGGCAAAGAAAGATGGGAACGGCTGGGTCATCAATGGCGCAAAGCTCTGGATCACCAACGGCGATATCGCGGATGTGGCTGTGGTGTGGGCCAGAACTGACGAAGGGATCAAAGGGTTCCTGGTGGAAAAAGGAGCGGAAGGGTTCTCCACCTTTCCGATCGAGAAAAAAATGTCCTTGAGGGCTTCGGTTACCTCGGGGCTTATTTTTGACGATGTACGAATCCCCGAGTCCAATAGGCTACCTGAAGCAAACGGGCTCAAATGCGCCTTGATGTGCTTGAACGAAGCTCGCTACGGCATTTCCTGGGGCGCCATTGGAGCGGCCATGGATTGCTACGACAGGGCCTTACGTTATTCCAAAGAGCGGATTCAGTTTGGAAAGCCCATCGCATCCTTCCAGTTGACTCAAAGAAAAATGGTGAAGATGTTGACCGAGATTTCTAAAATGCAGTTGCTTGCTTTGCACGTGGGACGCTTGAAAGATGCCGGCAAGTGGCGACATCAACATATTTCCATGGCCAAAATGAACAACGTCAATGAAGCGCTGAAAATCGCCCGGGTGGCTAGAAACATGCTGGGTGCCTACGGTATTAGTATCGAGTATGGGGTTATGCGCCACATGTGTAACCTGGAGAGCCTTTACACCTACGAGGGAACCCATGATATTCACACTCTCATTTTGGGAGAAGATATAATGAAGATCTCAGCTTTTTTCTAGGTTATTTTTGTTGGCGGGTCAGGTTGAGTATTTACCCATGGATCGGGCCAAATTGAAATTATTTCTGCTCGCAGAAGTCTTTTGGCGAGGTCAAAAAAGGTCCTCTCTCCTTTTCTGAAATCCCGCCTTGTCGGCGGGGAGGGGAGAGGAAAATTCGAGCTAAGCTAGAGGTGTTTGGCCATCATCTTCAGGTCAAAACCCTCACTGCGGAGTCGGATGTCATAGTAGTAAAGGATCATGGCTATGGCGGTAAAAACCGTAGCCAGTGAGGTAGCCACCACATTGAGAATCTGTTGGATGGTTAGCCCCATAGTGCTTGAGGGCATGAGCCAGTGCATGATCAATCCCGGTGTCTGAAAGAGAAGGTGAATTCCTATCCCGATTAAAAAGCCCAAGAAAAGAATTAGCCCGGCCTTGTTCTTGGGGCGTTTCCAGAATCCCGGCTCAGTGCGGGTGTTCATGAGCTCTTTGCTGCGGCGCAAGGCACTTCTCCAGCCTTCTCCCTCCAGAACTACCACCTTGTCCACCAGCAGCCAGTTGAGCAAAAGATGAAAGAACCAGACGATACCGATGAGCATCAATGCCACCATCAATATTCCTGTAGTAGACCCGCCCAATCCCATCCTAGTTATAATGGGAACAGCAATCGCCGAGACGATACCCAGCAATCCTGGCACCAGCATGATGAGAAACCCCATCAAGAACATGGTACCCAGAAGTCGCCCGAGCCGTGAGCGCATGGCGCCGTATGATCTCCCTATTGAAGTCTCATGACCCAAGTAGGTTTCGGAGACAGCGTATATCAATGCCCCTTGGGCCCAGAACTGTAGAACCATCATTATCACTACAGCGAACAGCACGGCGACAGCATAGCCGACAACCATGCCCGGGCTCGTGCCCTGTTGGACTCCTCCTTGCGCATAAACCTGCATTCCCTTGTTTGCCAGAAAGAACGTTCCCTGAGGGATCATGAGAATGATGAAAAATAGCATAAAGTGTTTACGCAGAAGGCGAAAAGAGCGGTCCAAAATCTCTCCGACTCCCATAGGATGGATCTCAAGGCCAGGGTGGACTCTGGGTTTCGCTCTGCGTTCAGCGCCAGGGTATGGTTCTTTCTCCTGCGGAGCAGGAGTTGCTTTTGCTGCTGCCGGCCTAGCAGGGGCTGGAGCGGCTGCAGCCTGAGAAGCCGAGACTGCCGCCGCCGGGGAGGTCATGAATTTTAGAATTGCTCCTTTTGACTCCAAAAAATTCTTGATCTTTTTGAAATACCAATCGAGATATTACCAGAGGTTAAATCATCATCACAGATTTATGGAAATACTAATGTTTCGGTTTTTGGTGTTGAGATTCCTATTGCAGGCATTGCAGGAGATCAGCAAGCA
>PPDG01000187.1 GCA_002899795.1 Desulfobacteraceae bacterium
AAGAAAAGAAGGACGTGCTGGCCTCTCAGAGATATCTGGAGCTGTTTCACCTTTCAATCTGTCGATAGCATCTAAGATAGCTTTCCGAAGTTCAGCCACGGATTCTGTTCGGTCTTCTCTTTCCTCGGCCGTGGCCTCCTGGATGATCCTATCCAGTTTCTGCAGAAAAGGGGTATCGGCTTTCTCCAGACTCGCGCTCTTAAGCGGAATCGTGTCAGGAGCTATCTTGCCGGCGATCGCCTCAAAAAGAATCTTTCCCAGGGAATAAATATCAGCGCGCTGGTCTGCCTTCTTAAAGTCAAGAAAGTGTTCCGGGGACATATAAGGCATAGTCCCCTTTATATCAACCGACTGGGTTACGGGGGCCAGCCGGATGGAGCGAGCCAAGCCGAAATCCGCAATCTTTGGGGTCGTGCCGTCCATAAGAACATTTTCGGGTTTCAAGTCCCGATGCACCATACCTAATTCATGAATCGCCTGTACACCATCGAGCACCGGCAGAAAGTGGTCCTCTAGCCAATCCTTGATGGTTTCCTGATCAGGATGGAACCCTTCCTCTGACATTGTGAACCGTAGGGTGGCACCGGGGATATACTCCATGACTATATATTCGATGAAGGAATCTTCTCCATCTTTCTTGATAGTGTCAGAGCCATAATCGAAGATTTGCAGAACATTTGGATGGCGAATCTGGGACATTGCCTGAACTTCACGTCGAAAACGTTGCAGGCCTTTCTCGATCTCTTCTACATCATCTTCCAGCGTTTGGAGCCATTCCCGGGAAATGACCTTGATAGCAACATCACGCTTCAGGTTAAGCTGATGCGCCTGGTAGACCTCACCCATCCCCCCCTTGCCGATGAGTTCAAGGATCACCCACTTGTCGTTGAGCACGGTCCCAGTTTGAAGAATGTTTTCCACTGTCGTTGTCATTACAAAAACCCCAAAGTTCTGCGAAATTTGACGACCTCAAAACTATTAGCATGTTTACAATTTTTTCACCACAACCATAGTTATATCGTCCTGTTGAGGGGCCGTTTGCCGATGGTCGGCAAGGGCTTTTGTTATGGCGTGTACGATCTCTTGGCTGGTGTGATGCTTGTGACTGCGGATTATTTCGCGCAGACGTTTTTTACCAAATCCTTCTCCCTGCAGGTTCTCGCTCTCCCAAATCCCGTCGGTGCCAATGAGCACGATCTGGGCGTCGGTCCATAGCTCTTGTCTGTTCTCCTGAAATGACCAGGTCTCGTCAACCCCGAGTGCGATCCCGTCTCCATACAACTCGCTGAAGGAATCCGTGGAAGGATCATATACCAATGCAGGCTCATGCCCTGCTCTAACCCACTGAACTTCTCGATTATCTGAGTCCATCAACATGAAAAATAGGGTCATAAAATTACCGGATTCGGAGGTGTCAATGCACAGGAGACGGTTGACGTCAGTTATTATTTGTGCCAGGCTCCCCGGCTGTATAATCCTGCTGCGCAGAAGGGCTCGTACGGTGGTCATGAGCAAAGCAGGGGCTATGCCGTGACCTGCCACATCGCCCACCGCCACACCGACACGTCCGTGACCGAGCTCAGAAAATTCTATGAAATCATAGTAGTCCCCACCGGTTTCATCACAGTATATACTTTGCCCAGCTATGTCGAAACCTTCGATTCTCGGGGCCTCTTTGGGAAGTAGACTCTGCTGAACTTCCATGGCTAAACCCATCGCCTCTTTGAGCTCCATTCGCTCTTGGAGTTGAGAGGTCATGGTATTGAAGTTGCGGATCAATTGACCAACTTCGTCTTGGGTTCTTACGGGAAGGGAGGCAGTGTAATCCCCCTGTGCAATGTTCGCAGCCGCGCTGGAGACGTCTTTTATGGAAGAACCCGTCCGCCCCGTAACCAAGCGGATCAATAAGAGGATCAAGAGAACAAACAAGGACCCTCCCACAATGTAATAGTGGCGGAACTTAACGATAGGCGCCAGAATCTCCCTACCAGGGGCGACCATAACCACACTCCAAGGAGCTTCTTCAAGTTGGTAGAAACCGCTTACCTCACTGGGTGGGTGTCCTTCGCCAAGTATCGTCCCTGATTTCTGTTCCTTGATCGCCTTTAACGTTGCCAACTCCAGTGGGTCATTGTTCTCACCCAGTCGGCGCCGGTCGGGATCGGTGCAGACGAGCACTTTTCCAGTATTGTCCACCAGAAATGCCCGCCCACTCTGCCACCAACCTGTGGCTCCCAGATTTTCCAGTAGATAATTAAAGCGGATTACCACCTCGAGCTGGCCTAGTTTCACGCCATCCTTGTCGTGGAGCTCGGAAATGATCGACACAGTTTCATGCTGAAGAAGAGAGTCGTAGCGAGGAGGGGTTATCTCTGCTATTCTGGCCCGGTGAAATTGCACCATGCCGCGCATCATAGACCCCTGGGCTCCATGTTGTTCTCGGTGCATATGGAGCATGGCTTCGTCGCGCTCTTCATCAACTCTGTCAAGTTCGACTTTCACGACTCCTTCCAGCTGCCGCAGCTGTTCTAAAATCCATTCCTGAGTGTGCTCGTCGAAATGCTCCCCACCCGTATCGTTGTACATCTCCAGCCATTTCAGTGGGCGGCTCACCCGCATGTCAACTTCGTGGGCCGCCCGTTGTAATTTTAGAACGGCAGCTTCCCTCCATTGGGTTAGCAGGCTGTTTCTGGCATAGACAAATCCTATCATTCCCATGCCTATCAGAAGGGCTGCCACAGGAAGGAAGAGAAAGAGCATCAAGCGTTGCTGCAAGCTCTTTATCCGAATCATG
>PPDG01000458.1 GCA_002899795.1 Desulfobacteraceae bacterium
GTGGCCCAGGAGGCTCTGACCGCAAACCAGCTTGGACCGGATGATATTGACCTTTTCATCCCACACCAAGCCAACATACGGATAATGAAAAAGGTCGCGGAGCGCTTGGAGATTTCTCCCGATCGGGTTTTTGTGAACATTGAACGCTACGGTAACACTTCATCCGCGAGTATTCCGGTGGCCCTGGACGAGGCTAACCGAGCCGGCCGCCTCAAGCGGGGAGATGTAGTACTGTTGGATGGATTTGGCGGTGGATTTACCTGGGGAGCAGTAATTTTGCGTTGGTAGGGGGTCTCCTTAACCGTCGCGCTGTTCACCGTTTTGTCTACGAGAGGAGGGATTAAGTGGACTATTTCTTGACCGAAGAACAGCAAATGATCCGAGAGATTGCGGCTAAAATCGCTACAGAGAAGGTCCGTCCAGTGCGCGCTGAACTCGATGAGAGCGAAGAATTCCCTTGGGACATTATGAAGATCCTGGCGCAGTCGGACCTCTTTGGGGTCTATCTGCCGGAAGAGTACGGCGGTTCGGGAGGAGGGGTTCTCGAAAACTGTCTGGCAATCGAAGAAATGGGTCGGGCGTGCATTAGCGTGGCCACCACTTTTGCGGCCAGTGGCCTGGGGGCCTATCCCATACTGCTTTTCGGCACTGAAGAACAAAAACAGAAGTATTTACCACCCATTGCCAGCGGCGAGAAGCTGGCGGCATTTGGGGTAACAGAGGCCAATGCCGGCAGTGACGCAGGGGGCATTCAGACCACTGCCAAGCGTGATGGTGACCATTATGTTCTCAACGGAACCAAGCAGTGGATCACCAACGCCGGAGAGGCCGAGATCTATACAGTCGTCGCCATGACAGATCGGACCAAAGGTGCCAGGGGAGCAAGCGCGTTTATTGTTGAGAAAGGAGATCCGGGCTTTTCCTTCGGCAAGAAGGAAAAAAAGATGGGTCTCAGGGCCTCGGCCACCAGAGAGCTCCTTTTCAACGATTGCCGCATCCCCGCAGACCGACTCATTGGCCGGGAAGGCACGGGTTTTATCGTCACTATGAAAACTTTTGATGTGTCGCGGCCGGGTATCGGTGCCCTGGGGGTGGGTCTGAGCCAAGGAGCACTGGACATTTCGGTGGAATATGCCCGCAAGCGGGTGCAGTTCGGCAAGCCCATCATTGCCTTTCAGGCCGTGCAACACATGCTCGCAGACATGGCCACGGAAACGGAGGCCTCCCGCGTTCTGGTCTATGCCGCAGCACGGTACATTGACAGTGGAGCCAAAGACATCTCCAAGATATCGGCCATTTCTAAACTCTATCCAACCGATGTTGCCATGCGGGTAACCACCAACGCTGTGCAGGTGTTGGGGGGCTACGGTTATATGCGTGATTACCCTGTGGAAAAGATGATGCGTGATGCCAAAATACTGCAAATTTATGAGGGGACAAACCAGATTCAGCGCAACATCATTGGCCAGGAATTGAACAAGGAATACGGCCGCATCAAGGAAACCTTCTTCTAGGTGGTTAACCGGTTATGCCGGTTTGGCCGGTTAGCCGGTCAAGGACTAATTTTAGGCATTTTAGACATTTTAGTTCATTTTAGACAATTAGTTTCATTGGAGTTCCCTCATGCATATCGTTGTTTGTATCAAACAGGTTCCTGATGCCAAAAACGTCCGCATTGACCCAGAGACTAATACCCTGGTGCGCCAGGGTGTGGACAGCATCGTCAATCCCCACGACTGGTATGCGGTGGAAGCTGCCTTGCTCTTACGGGATGAATACGGCGGTAAGACAACAGTAATGACAATGGGACCGCCCCAGGCTGAGGAGGCGCTCAGAGAAACCCTGGCATTGGGTGTGGACGAGGCCGTGCTTCTGAGCGATCGGGCTTTTGCCGGCGCGGACACCTGGGCCACTTCGTTGACTCTGGCTCGGGCTGTAGAAAAACTAGGACCGGTGGACCTGGTAATCTGCGGTAAGCAGGCCATTGATGGTGACACTGCTCAGGTGGGTCCGGGACTGGCAGCGCATTTAGATCAGCCTTATACCACTTATGGCCGTAGGCTGGAGTTGGTGAATGGAGATCAATTGCGGGTAGAGCGTCTCACCGATTTCGGTTACGAGGTGGTGCAGATGGCACTGCCAGCGGTGGTTACTGTGGTAAGGGAAATTGGTGATCCTAGAATGCCTGGGCTTAAGCACAAGATGAGGGCGAAAAAACTGGAAATTCCCACCTGGGGTGCGGTTGACTTGGATCTGAATCCAGAAGAAGTTGGTTTGCAGGGCTCTTTCACCCAGGTAGTCAAGGTATTCAGTCCTCCGCCGCGTAGCGATCGAGAGATGATCACCGGCGAGGTGGAGGAGCAGGCAGAAAAACTATTTAACCTGTTAAGGGCGGGGAAGGTACCGGGTCTATGAAGGCCAAAGTTGACAAAGAAAAGTGCATAGCTTGTGGCGAATGTGTGGAAGTTTGTCCGGTTGAGGCCATCGAGATAGTGGACGAGATGGCGGAGGTGGATGACTCCTGCAACCTCTGCGGCCTTTGCGTAGATTCCTGCGATTATGAAGCCATTGACATGCCCGAGGTTGATGCACCCAAGACCGAGGACCTGGAGTCTTATAAAGGCGTCTGGATTGTTGCTGAGCACCTCAATGGTGAGGTGCACTCAGTTTCCTACGAACTCCTGGGAGCCGGCAGGACCCTGGCTGACAAACTCGGAGTGGAACTGGCAGCAATACTGATTGGAGATCAGCTCCAAGATGCTGCTCAGCAACTCATCGGCTACGGTGCAGACCGTGTTCACCTGGTGGAGCACACAGCCCTTTCTCCTTTTAATGACGAGTCCCACTCCCAGGTTCTGACGGAACTTATCCGACAGAAAAAACCGGAGATTCTCTTGGCGGGGGCGACTGCCATGGGGCGTTCGTTTATTCCCCGGGTGGCGGTAGCTGTGGAAACCGGCTTGACGGCTGACTGTACCGGACTCGATATTGGCGAAGATGGACTGTTGTATCAGACCAGACCGGCTTTTGGCGGTAATGTTATGGCCACCATTCTCTGTCCAAACCGTCGGCCGCAAATGGCTACGGTCCGGCCCATGGTCATGAAAAAGCGGGCTTTCGACGAGCAGCGCCAGGGAGTGGTGGAACCATTCACTCCCAGTCAAGAGGCCATTACCTCCAGGGTAAAAGTACTTGAAACCGTAATCCAGGAACAGGAAACAGCACGTCTGGCCGAGGCTGATGTGGTGGTTACTGGTGGCCGGGGCTTACAAAAAGCTGAGAATTTTGATGTCATCGAAGAGTTGGACCTTCTGCTGGATGGTGCAGTTGGCGCTACCAGAAGTGTGGTGGATGAAGGGTGGAAGGCTTACAGCCACCAGGTGGGACAGACAGGCAAAACGGTTTCTCCCAAACTCTACATGGCTTGCGGCGTATCAGGAGCCATCCAACATGTGGTGGGTATGCAAGGCTCTGAGATTATTGTGGCTGTTAACAGAGATCCCGAGGCACCCATTTTCGACATAGTGAATTACGGGGTGGTGGCGGATCTCTTTGAATTTCTGCCTGCATTTGTGAAGAAAATAAATGAAAAGCGAGGAGAATGAAAAAATCCTAAGCACGAAATCACAGTGCTTTAGGTGTCGGGTGTCAGGTGTCAGGAAAAAGAAACATCGAAGCTGAAATCTGAATACTGAAACCTGAACACTGAAACCTTAGTCATTGTGATTTAGTGTTTGGGATTTGGGATTTTTTCGCACATGGGAGGGGACATGGCTGAAGACAGCAAAAAGGTTGCAGTTGTTACCGGAGGTTCACGAGGAATCGGTCGTGCAATTATCATGGCTCTTGTTGAGCCGGGCTTGACAGTGGTTTTTAATCACTTCGATCCACCTGAGGACACGGCTGCTGATGAAACCATCCAAATGGCACAGGACAAGGGTTGTGAGATCGAGGGAATACGGCTGGATGTCGCAGATTATAAAGCGGTTCAAGAGTTCATTGCCGGCGTGGTGGACCGTCATGGGCGTGTTGACATCCTAGTCAACAACGCCGGTATTACCAGGGACACCCTGCTGATGAGAATGAAAGAGGTGGATTGGGATGCGGTGTTGGCGGTAAACCTCAAGTCCGTTTTTAACTGTACCCAGGCGGTTGCACGCCACATGACGAAGCAGCGCTACGGCCGGGTTGTGAACATAGCCTCAGTAGTGGGGGCCATGGGCAACGCAGGTCAGGCCAATTATGCCGCATCCAAGGCTGGCATCATGGGCTTCACCAAATCGGTGGCTCGGGAACTGGCAAGCCGGAATGTCACGGTAAATGCAGTGGCGCCTGGTTTTATCGAAACTGAGATGACGGCGCAGCTTCCCGAGAAGGCCAAGGAGGCCTTTCTAACCCAAATTCCCCTGGGTCGTGCGGGTCAGCCTGAGGATGTTGCCCAGGTGGTGAAATTTCTGATTTCAGAAGAGGCCTCATACATTACGGGGCAGGTAATTCATTTGAATGGTGGGATGTATATGTGAGCGCCTAGCATGCTAGGCGCAGGCATGGAGCATAGGGCATGGGGCATGGAGAAGGGACATAAACCGCTTCCAAATACTCCATGCTCAATAAAATGCCGGGTGGGCATCACATTGCCCACCGATTGAAATCTATCAACTTTAGTTGAGGATTAAGCAATGCAAAGACGGGTCGTGGTTACGGGTTTGGGTTTGGTGACACCGGTGGGAATTGGTGTGGAGGAGACATGGTCAGCTCTGGTGGCTGGCAAGTCAGGAATCAGCCGGATTACCAGGTTTGACGCCACTGACATGGCCACCCAGATTGCCGGGGAGGTTAAAGATTTCAAAGCGGAAGACTATGTCTCCCGCAAGGATCTCAGAAGGATGGACATATTTACCATATATGCTCTGGCGGCGACTCGAATGGCGGTAGACGATGCCAATCTGAATATTAGGGGCAACAACGCCGATCGGGTTGGAGTTGTTATCGGCTGTGGCCTCGGTGGTCTTGCAACCATTGAAAAATATCATCGGATTATGCTGGAGCAAGGACCCAAGAAGATAAGCCCTTTCTTTATTCCCATGATTATCGCCAACATGGCTCCAGGTCAGATTTCCATCTTTTTTGGAGCCAAGGGGCCGAATGTCGCCATTGAAACGGCCTGTGCCGCCGGCACTCACGCGGTGGGTGACGCCTTCAAACACATCCAACGTGGTGCTGCCGATGCCATGATTACAGGAGGTGTGGAATCAACTGTCACAATGCTGGCCATAGGAGGTTTTAACGCTATGCGGGCCCTCTCAACCCGCAATGATGAGCCGCTAAAGGCATCTCGTCCTTTTGACCGAGACCGAGACGGTTTTGTTCTGGCCGAGGGCAGTGGCATTATCATTCTGGAGGAACTGGATCACGCCCTTGAACGCGGAGCCACTATCCACGCAGAGGTAATTGGCTACGGCCTGACCGGAGATGCCTTCCATATTGCAGCTCCGGCACCGGAAGGTGAGGGGATGGCCCGTTGTATGCAGATGGCCGTCGATGATGCGGGAATCAGGCCCGAGGAAGTTGACTACATTAATGCACACGGCACCTCCACCGACTTGAATGACAAGTTTGAAACGCAAGCCATAAAGACCGTTTTTGGAGAACACAGTTACAAGCTGGCTGTTAGCTCTACCAAGTCCATGACCGGACACCTCCTGGGAGGCGCGGGTGGGGTGGAGAGCGCCATAGCCGTGCTTACCATCAAGAACGGCATCATTCCACCGACAATCAACTACGAGAATCCGGACCCGGACTGTGATCTGGACTACGTCCCCAATATTAGCCGGAAAGCGGAGGTAAGAACAGTGCTTTCCAATTCGTTTGGTTTTGGTGGCACCAATGCCGCCCTGGTGTTTCGTCGCTATGAATCCTGAAGTTATTTTCCTCCGGGGAGAGCGAACATGAAAGTCATTATCGGGAGCGATCACGCAGGTTTTTTAATGAAAAGCCAGGTCAAAACCGTGCTGGAAGATATGGGACATTCTGTGGAAGATGTGGGCTGCCACAGTGAAGACTCCGTTGATTATCCAGTCTTCGGCAAGGCTGTGGCGGCCGGGGTCGCCAGAGGTGAATTCACCAAAGGCATTCTTGTCTGTGGCTCCGGCCTGGGTATGTCCATGATTGCCAACCGCTTTGTTGGTGTGCGTGCAGCCCTGTGCAACGATCTTTACAGCGCTGTTTTAAGTCGACGACACAATGACGCTAATCTACTGGTAATGGGGGGGAGGCTCATCGGGGCCGACCTGGCGGGTGAGATTGTTAGAACCTGGCTGGTGACTGAATTTGATGGTGGGCGTCATCAGGGCAGAATAGCGCAACTGGACGAGGTTTAGCCCGGAGGTTTCATGAATCGCTGTCGCGAGACCGTGGAGAAGGGTGTGCCACCGGGCAACCGCAGGGTGTTGGTTCCGAGGCGTACTTAAACAGTACGTCGCAGGGGGAGCCTGTCCTGAGCCTGTCGAAGGAACACCCGAGGACGCCCGGAAGGACAGTCATATCCTCGGTCGCAGCAGGCGATTCATGAAACCTTCGGGCTAGACATTTTCCATCTGTCATTTCTCGTTTAACATCTCTGATTTAACACTTCCCATTTCGCATTTATCATTATACATTGCGAAGTCCTTCGTTATTTGCTATCTCACCAATGAAAAATGCGAAATGGGAAGTGGCGGCGGTGAGTGACTCCACCGTTTGCAAAGAGGGCCAGCATGTCAGAACTGGAAACAATAGATCCGCAAATTGCAGAAGCAATTAGGCTAGAGGAGGAAAGGCAGCTTCAGAGGCTGGAGCTCATTGCTTCGGAGAATTTCGCCAGTCCTGCAGTCAGGCAAGCCCAGGCGAGCGTCTTGACCAACAAGTATGCTGAAGGTTATCCGGGTCATCGATATTACGGCGGCTGCGAATTCGTGGATACAGCTGAAAGCCTGGCGATCGAACGGGCAAAAGAGTTGTTTGCGGCTGAATATGCCAATGTTCAGCCCCACTCCGGCTCACAGGCCAACATGGCGGTATACTTCTCGATTTTACAGCCCGGAGACACCATCATGGGTATGGACTTGCGCCATGGAGGTCATCTGACCCATGGCAGCCCCGCCAATTTTTCCGGCAAACTCTTCCGGGTGGTTTCCTATGGGGTAAACCGGAAGACTGAGACCATCGATCTGGAAGAGTTTGAACGACTGGCCAGGGAACACCGACCCAAACTGGTTATTGTCGGAGCAAGCGCCTATCCGCGGAGTATCGACTTTGGTTTTTTTCAGAGTGTCTGTGAAGAGATCAGCGCCTATCTGATGGTGGATATGGCCCACATAGCCGGCCTGGTGGCCGCTGGGGTTCATCCTAGTCCTATCCCACATAGTGATTTCGTGACTTCCACCACCCACAAAACTCTCAGGGGACCGAGAGGGGGGTTGATTCTTTCCAGGCAGAACCACGCCGAAAAGCTCAACAGAGAGATCTTTCCAGGCATACAGGGAGGGACTCTCATGCATGTCATAGCTGCAAAAGCAGTGGCGTTCAAAGAGGCTCTGAGTGTCGAATTTCGCGCTTACCAGAGACAGGTGGTGAACAACGCCAAACGGTTGGCGGCAGAGTTGTCTGAGAGGGGTTTTCGTCTCGTCTCTGGCGGCACCGATAACCATCTGATGCTGGTAGACCTGAGAACAATTGGCTTGACCGGGGCCCAAGCTGAGCTCACTCTGGACCAGGCCTGGATCACGGTTAACAAGAACAGCATTCCCTATGATCCGGAAAGGCCGGCTGTAACGAGTGGCATCCGGGTCGGCACCCCGGCAGTGACCACGCGAGGAATGAAAGAAGAGGATATGGCAGTAATAGCCCAGTTTATTCACCAGGCGTTGGCGGCTGGTGGTGACCCTGGTATCATAGAGCGGGTTCGCGACCAGGTTGCCGATTTCTGCTCGCAGTTCCCTCTTCACAAGCCTGTATACGAGAAGGAGGCGAGCTGAGTTATGACGCGACCGAGTTGGGATGCTTATTTCATGGAGATTACCAGGCTTGTGGCTCAGCGTTCCACCTGCCTCAGGCGTCGGGTAGGAGCCGTGCTGGTGAAAGACAAGAGAATACTGGCAACCGGATATAACGGCGCTCCATCGGGCTTGCCTCACTGTCTCGATGTCGGCTGCATGAGAGAGGAAAACAATATCCCGTCAGGTGAGAGACACGAACTCTGCCGCGGTCTGCACGCCGAACAAAATGTTATTATCCAGGCGGCCCGCCACGGCATACCAATTCAAGGTGCCACCCTCTATTGCACCACGCGGCCATGTGTCATTTGCGCCAAGATGGTCATTAATGCTAATATTGCCGTTGTCTACTTTGAAGAAGGGTATGCGGACGAGCTTTCCGACCAGATGTTCCGGGAGGCCGGAATCGAGTTGAGTAACTGGAAATCACCTGACAGAGGTGGGGAATGAAATGCCAGTTTTGTGATCACCCCAAGACTCGGGTGCTTGACTCCCGTCCCGGAAAGGACAACAACCACATCCGGAGACGGCGGCAATGTCCTGAGTGCGACGGGCGGTTTACCACCTTCGAACGGCTCGAGGAAAACCTTGCCCTGGTGGTCAAGAGGGACGGCCGAATGGAACCCTTCGATCGAAACAAAATGCTGGCCGGCCTCAGACGATCGTGCACCAAGCTGCCGATAGCAGAAGACCATCTCACCAGAATAGCGGGACTCATTGAAAACCGGATTCAGGAAAGCCGGCGGCGCAAACTTCGCAGTCAGGTTTTAGGAGATTGGGTAGCAGCCGCTTTGCAAGAGATCCATCCGGCAGCCTATATTCGCTACAGCATGGTACACCGGCAGATTCAGGATCTCCAGGACCTGCAGAAACTTTTGGATGAGGAGTTACCCTAGCCAGGATATTTCACCACAAAGTACACAAAGATCACCAAGGCAGTTTTCTCAATAATATGACCCTTTGAGTTCTTCGTGTTCTTCGTGGTTTCCTAAGTTGTCGCGAAACTGGACAAGACTGGTTTTAAACAAATCGCGGCTAAGAAGCGGAAACAGTGAGCAGGCAAGGATCTTTGACAAAAGAAGATGAGCAGTTCATGCGATTGGCCCTGCGTTTAGCTGGTCGTGGTGTAGGGTACACTTCTCCCAATCCCATGGTGGGTGCGGTGGTAGTCAAGAACGGCCAGGTTGTGGGGAAGGGGTATCACCGCAAGGCGGGCACCCCTCATGCCGAAATCCATGCACTGCAGGAAGCTGGCAGCCAGGCGCAGGGCGCTACCCTGTATGTGACTTTGGAGCCATGTAATCATCAGGGACGAACTCCACCGTGCTCCGAGGCTATTGTGCGGAGCGATGTGGCTCGAGTGGTGGTTGGCTGCAGTGATCCCAATCCTCGAGTTAGCGGTGGCGGGGCGGATTATCTTCGATCACAGGGAATCCTCGTTGAAGAGGGGATTCTCGCGGATAAGTGTTTTCGACTCAATGAACCGTTCATCAAGCACGTCACCACTGGCTTGCCTCTGGTAGTTGCCAAAGCGGCTGCCAGCTTGGACGGCAAGATTGCTAGTCATCTTGGTGACTCCCGCTGGATTTCCAATGAGCGCTCACGGCGATTTGTCCACAGGCTGCGTCATGCAGTGGATGCCATATTAGTGGGGGTTGGAACTGTTATTGCGGACGACCCCAGTCTCACCGCGCGTCTTCCTGGAAAGAAAGAAAACAATCCACTCCGGATTATTCTGGACACCCACCTGAGAATTCCGCTTGAAAGTCAGGTTGTAAGTCAGGCCAACGGGGTTCCGACACTCATAGCATGCGGACCGGAACCTTACCAGAAGAGAATGTCTGCTCTCGAAGCGCGAGGGGTGGAGATTTTATCGCTACCGCTGACGCTGGGACGTGTTTCTCTGTCTGCACTTATGGAACATTTAGGCAATCGTGACATTACCAGTCTCTTGGTGGAAGGTGGGGCTGAAGTTCACGGTGCCTTTTTTTATGACAATCTTGTAGATAAAGTGTATCTTTTCTTTGCGCCAAAAATCATTGGTGGCAGTAGCGCTGTGCCTGTGGTAGGAGGCATCGGGGCTGCGAGCGTGGCTGACGCTTTGCCTTTGAGGGATTTGAAGCTTCGCCGCTTCGACGATGATATAATGATTGAAGGATACTTAGAGGCGTCTGCCCTTTTTGCGGTAGAGTTGGATGTGGCAACCGAAAAGAGCAAGTAACGGCATAAGGCACAAGGCGCAGGGCAGAAGGCATATGGTAAAGAAGCCAGAATTCAGGAGTCAGAATCCAGCACTCGAGAGATATGAACTGAAACGAGTCTTTTTTACCTCCTGGCTACTGACTCCTAGCTACTGGATTCTATGCATACGCCTTTAGCCTTTAACCTTAAGCCTGGAATGGAGATGCCCCATGTTCACTGGCCTCATTGAGGGAACCGGCAAACTGAAAACCATAGAGCCACGTGGGAAAGACATGCGTCTCAGTATTCAGGCTTCCTTCGATCTGGAAGGGTTTCAGACCGGTGAGAGTGTTGCGGTGGACGGTGTCTGTCTCACTGTGGTTTCTTGGCAGGCGAGAGCCTTTACCGTGGACGTTTCCCAGGAGACCTTGAGTCGCACCACTCTTGGCCAACGGTCTGTGGGGGATGAGGTTAATCTGGAACGAGCTCTCCGGTTGGGAGACCGTCTTGGTGGACATCTGGTCAATGGTCATGCGGACGGCAAGGCCAGAGTGATGGCCAGGAAACAGAGGGGAGACTCACTGGTATTTACATTCGAGGTGGTAGCAGAGCTGGGTCGCTACATCATTGAAAAGGGCTCGGTGGCAGTGAACGGCGTGAGTTTGACAGTGAATCGTTGCGATGAACAGAGTTTCGACGTCAACATCGTGCCACACACCGCCCGGTGGACCACTATTGGAACCTGGCGGGTCGGTGACGAGGTGAATATAGAAGTTGATATTATTGGGAAATACGTGGAGAGATTTGTGCGGACTATGCAGGAGAGCGATTCTCCCTCCACCGGTGGGGTAGATCGAGGCTTTCTGGCGAAGCACGGAATCATTTAGCATTATTCATTTCTCATTGATCGTATATTATTGCGGCCGCCGTCAGGACTCGGTAAATAATCATAATTAATGTAGGAGCAAGCTCCCTCCGGGCCGTAGGCTGCTTGCGATGAAACCTTTGCGTGACTAGTTAGGAGTTAAGGAAATGCCCACAGCGAAAATTGCTGAAGCACTAGAAGAGATCAGAGCAGGAAAGATGGTCATCCTCGTGGATGATGAGGACCGGGAAAATGAGGGTGATCTCTGTATGGCTGCCGAGAAGGCGACCCCGGAAGCCATAAATTTCATGGCCAAGTATGGTAGAGGCTTGATCTGTCTTTCCTTGACCGAGGAAAGGGTTGAGCACCTACAGTTGCCCATGATGGTGTCCAACAACCAATCCAGATTCGGGACTGCTTTTACCGTCTCCATTGAGGCCCGGCAGGGGGTGACCACTGGAATTTCGGCAGCGGACCGTGCCACCACTGTCTTGGCGGCGGTGGACCCTGGGGCCAAACCAGAAGATCTCGTGAGCCCAGGACATGTCTTCCCGCTGCGGGCTCGCAAGGGCGGAGTATTAGTACGTACCGGCCAGACCGAGGGATCAGTTGATTTGGCTAGGTTGGCGGGTCTTAATTCTGCCGGGGTTATTTGTGAGGTCATGAAAGACGATGGCACCATGGCGAGAATGCCGGACTTGGAGATATTTGCCGAGGAGCACGGGCTCAAGATAGTAACCATCGCAGATATTATTGAGTACCGCATGCGCCACGAAAGCTTCGTTCACCGAGCCGCCACCACTATGCTTCCCACCATCCATGGAGGTGAATTCACGGCCATTGCTTACACGAACGATATCGATACGGTCCAGCACATTGCCTTGGTAAAGGGCGAGATTGACCAAGAGGCAGAGGTCCTGGTGCGTGTCCATTCAGAATGTCTCACCGGTGATAGTTTGGGCTCACTCCGGTGTGATTGCGGTGACCAGTTGCATCGAGCCATGGAAATGCTCAATGATGAGGGCAACGGCGTTATTCTCTACATAACCAATCACGAGGGCCGCGGTATCGGGCTAGCCAACAAACTCAAGTCCTATGCACTCCAGGATCAAGGGAAGGATACGGTGGAAGCCAATGAAGCTCTGGGATTTAAAGCTGATCTCAGGGAATATGGTATCGGTGCTCAAATTCTGGTGGACATTGGGGTGAAGAAGATGCGGCTGATGACCAACAATCCCAAAAAGATTGTGGGTCTAGAAGGGTATGGCATTACCATCACCGAGAGGGTGCCCATAGAGATTGCGCCCAATCCTTGTAATCTCGATTATTTAAGAACTAAGTGTTCGAAGATGGGTCATCTGATGAAGCTGTCCCAGGAGAAAGAAACGGAAAATTATTAAGATTGCGGATTTGTCCTTCGGACTCCCGCCCTTCGGGCGGGTTCCCAGTTTCGGATTTCCGATTTCGGATTTTAGTCGGCTTCTAGATTCGAGATTGTGGAATCTGATGAGTTACTCGCTTAGCCTGAATCAATCCGCAATCCACAATCCACAATCTACAAAGGGGGGTTGAGAATGCCAAAACCTGTTGAGGGGAAGCTGGAGGCGAAGGGGTTGAAGTTTGCCGTAGTGGTAAGTCGTTTCAACGATTTCATTTGCGACCGGCTGTTGGGGGGCGCTCTGGACGCCTTAGTCAGAAACGGTGCTTCGGAAGCTGACATTCAAGTGGTTAAGGTTCCGGGAGCCTGGGAGATTCCTCTCACCTCCAAAAAGCTGGCTGAACAAAACAAATATGACGCCATCATCTGTCTGGGGGCTGTTATTAGAGGTTCCACACCTCATTTTGAATTCGTTAGCGCCGAAGTTTCCAAAGGAGTTGCGGCTGTGGGGCTGGAGCACAGTATCCCCATCACTTTTGGAGTTCTCACCACCGACAGCTTGGAGCAAGCCATCGAACGCGCCGGATCCAAGGCGGGCAACAAGGGCTTTGAAGCAGCACAGGCAGCCATTGAAATGGCGAACCTCATGATCCAGTTAGGTTAATTCGCCTGATGCCGCACCGACTCAGCGATGTGAGATGTAAGATCTGGGATATTAGACTTTGGTAAATCGCAGTGAATCTCACATCTTTAGTACTTTAGTCATTTTAGACACTTTAGTCATTTTTGGCATTCTTTAGTGTAGGCTGGTCAGAGCTCACTACCAGCATTGAGCAGGACAAACATGAGTAGTCGACGCCGATCTCGAGAAATGGTCATCCAGGTACTTTACCAGGTTGATATGGCCCAAAGTGAAATTGGTGAAGCCCTGAGGCTATTCTGCGAGCATTTTAAGGCTCCCGACAGTATAAGAGATTTTGCAGTTGAGCTTGCCAATGGCGTACATAAATATCGAGAGGAAATCGATACTCTGATCAGTCGATTTTCAGAGAATTGGAGGTTGGAGAGGATGTCTGCAGTCGATCGCAATATTCTCCGACTGGCCATATTTGAACTCCTTTACCGTGCGGACATCCCGGCCAAGGTTTCCATAAACGAAGCGGTGGATCTTGGTAAGAAGTATGGTTCAGAGGATTCCGGCTCGTTCATAAACGGCATTCTGGATAGAATTAGAGTAGATTTGGAAGAAGGGACACTCAAGGTTGCCACCGCGCCAGAACAGAGGCTTGGCGACCCGACCCAGAGAGGCGTGGATTCCAAGGAGGCAGCCCTTCGACAGAGCTCAGGGCAAGCAGGCAGTAAGCAGTAGGCAGTAAGCACTGAAACCCACAAGAAGTCTCAGTGGGTTTTCATTTACATTACATTCCCAAATCTTTTTCTGCTTACTAATTACCTCACCGCGTCGCCGCATCCGGTGGAAAACGGAGTACGGAAGTTCGAAGAGCGGAGAATCGAAGCAGTAGATAGGTATTCTGGAGGAACTATGGAGGCCAAATATAATCCCAGCGAAATCGAACCCAAATGGCAGCTGATTTGGGAAGATCAGCGGCTTTTCAATGTAACCGAAGATGCCAGCAAGCCCAAATATTATCTCCTGGAAATGTTCCCCTACCCCTCGGGACGAATCCACATGGGACACGTGCGCAACTACACTATCGGTGACGTGGTGGCCAGGTACAAGACGATGCGTGGATTCAACGTTATTCATCCCATGGGCTGGGATGCTTTCGGCATGCCGGCGGAAAACGCTGCTATCAAGGCCGAAAGCCATCCCGCTACCTGGACATACAATAATATTGACCAAATGAAAGAACAGCTGAAGCAGATGGGTTTCAGCTACGATTGGAGCAGGGAACTGGCCACCTGTGACGTCTCTTACTATCGCTGGGAACAGTTGATGTTTCTCAAGATGTATGAACAAGGTCTGGCATACCGCGAAAAATCTTATGTGAACTGGTGTTCTACGTGCCAGACGGTGCTGGCCAACGAGCAGGTCGAGGGCGGGTTGTGTTGGCGCTGCAGTCATGGGGTGGAACAAAAGGAGATGGCACAGTGGTTTCTCAAAATCACTGATTATGTGGATGAGCTGCTGGAATATTGTGAGCGCTTGCCAGGTTGGCCGGAGCGGGTGCTCACCATGCAGCGAAATTGGATAGGAAAAAGTCACGGGGCCATGATCCATTTCCCCTTGGAAAATTCTGCTGAACCCATAGAAGTTTACACCACACGTCAGGACACGGTATTCGGGGCAACTTTTATGAGTCTGGCCGTGGAGCACCCGCTGTCCTTGGAACTCTGCAAGGGGAGACCGGAGGAACCGGCCGTCAAAGAATTCATTGAAAAGACCAAACAGACACAACGGAGTGAGAGGACCTCCGAACTCCTTGAAAAAGAAGGTGTATTTACTGGAGCCTACTGCCGCAATCCCATGACGGACGAGCGGATGCCCATTTACGTTGCCAATTTTGTCCTGATGGCATACGGCACTGGTGCTGTGATGGCGGTACCCACACATGACCAGCGGGATTTTGAGTTCGCCATGGCTTATGATCTACCACTGAAAGTGGTAGTAGATCCGTCTGGTGGTGAGCTGGACGGCGACACCATGGAAGCGGCATACGAAGAAGACGGGATCCTAGTCAATTCAGGCGAATTTAGCGGCTTGGAGAGTGCAGCTGCCAGAGAGGCCATTAACCAGTATCTGGAATCGAACGGGCTGGGTAAGGCTGCTATCAACTATAGGTTGCGAGACTGGCTCATTTCCAGACAACGTTATTGGGGGGCTCCCATACCTATAATTTACTGTGACGAATGTGGCATTGTGCCCGTGCCGGATGAAGATCTGCCTGTCGTTTTACCCCTGGATGCCAGTCTCACGCCTGCTGGTGGGACACCCCTGCCAACCCTCAAAGAATTCGTCGAGACCACCTGCCCCGCGTGTAAGGGCGATGCCAGACGGGAGGTGGACACTATGGACACATTTGTGGAATCTTCCTGGTATTTCATGCGTTACACTTGTCCAGATTACCAGGAAGGACCACTGGATAGAGGCAGAAACGATTACTGGATGCCGGTGGACCAATATATCGGCGGCATTGAGCACGCCGTTCTCCATTTGCTTTACTCGAGGTTTTTTACCAAAGTGCTCAGAGATATGGGAATGGTGGGGCAGGACGAGCCCTTCACCAACTTGTTAACGCAGGGAATGGTTTGTAAAGAGACGCTCCGCTGTTCACAGCACGGCTGGCTGGCTCCGGAAGATGCTCAGGAGGAGAAGCCGGAGGTCTATCGCTGTCGTCATTGTGGTACTCTGGCAGAGATTGGCCGCAAAGAAAAGATGTCCAAGTCCAAAGGAAACGTGGTTGACCCTGGTGAGCTGGTTGAGCGTTACGGTGCAGATACGGTTCGTCTCTTCTGCCTTTTCGCCTCGCCGCCGGAAAAGGATCTGGAATGGAGCGACCGCGGCGTGGAGGGTAGCGCCCGCTTTCTCAACCGGCTCTGGCGATTGGTCCATGATGAGCTTGACAAACTTCACGGAATTGCTCCGTACGATGGCACTGAGCCGATAGAAGGTGATTTGAGGGCTTTGCATCGCAAGACCCATCAGACTATTAAAAAGGTCAGTGAAGATATCGAGCAACGGTTTCATTTTAATACTGCCATCAGTGCGGTCATGGAACTGGTGAATGCCATCTATCAATTTCGTTCTGAGGTTCGTTACGGTCCTGAGGCTCTTCCTGTTCTTCGTCTGGCAGTGGAGATGGCCATAATCCTGATCTCACCCATGGTGCCGCACATTGCAGATGAGATGTGGCAGACTCTGGGGCACGAGAAAAGCGTGGTGCAAGAATCCTGGCCGCAATGGGACGAGGAGGCAGTGGCAGAAGAGCAACAGCTCATTGTTGTTCAAGTCAACGGTAAATTGCGCAATCGTGTCTATGTGTCGCCGAGCGCTAGCAAAGAGGAAGTTCAACAAGTTGCTTTGGCTGACGAGCGGATCAAGACGTTCATTGGGGACAAACCCATTCGCAAGGTAGTGGTAGTTCCTGGAAGGTTGGTCAACGTTGTGGTGTAGGCCATTTCTCGATACGAGGACACGGCGACAGACTTGATCCGTTGAGCTGTTATGAAAGATTTATCGAAGATAATAGGGAAAGGATAGAAATGTCGAAGCACAGAGATATATTAATCGCCGCGTCTCTGTTTCACCGTGTCTCCATGACACTCCTCTCCCGAAAAACATGGAGTCTCCCAGCGGTTCTGGCTGTACTTCTTGCCACCTTCCTGATGCTACTGGGGTGCGGCTACCACTTCGTCGGGACTGGTGGTCAAGCCCCTGGCGATATTCAGAGTATTGCTGTGAACGTTTTGGGCAACCAAACAGCCGAAATTGGCATTGAGACTATCTTTACAAATGCCATCCTTAATGAATTCATTCGCTGGAAGAGATTGCCGGTAAAACCCCTAAATGAGGCCGAAGCGGTTCTTGGTGGTAGTGTTGCCAGTATTAGGACGCAAACTGCTTCTCACCTCACACGAACCCGAACGCTCGAGACCCGGGTGACAGTCACTCTGTCTCTCACCCTCACCCGGGTAGACACCGATGAGGTTCTCTGGCAGAACAAGAAACTGAGTTACCATGATGAATACGTTGAGGCGGGAAATGCCCTGAATACGAATAGATTCAGACGTGAGGCTTTTCGTAGGATAGCAGAGTTTCTAGCCGAAAAAATCCATCAAGATCTCTTTGAGGAGTTCTAGGGCGCAGTCAGTAGTCTTTTGTTAAAAAAATTAGGAAATGGCGGGCGCTGGTGACTGATATCTCAGCCAACGACAATAGACGAGAATGATTTAGGCGTCAGTTTTGGAGCAAAGGAAAAGACGTTGCTGATGGGGTAGGGTGCTTGTCCTCTCTTCACGAAAAGAATAAATACAA
>PPDG01000264.1 GCA_002899795.1 Desulfobacteraceae bacterium
TATGGACGGTAATCTCCTCCATCTGTCATATGAAGGTGGGGTGCTCGAAGACCCCTGGAGGGAGCCGGACCCGGAAATGTTCAGGACGACGGTAGCCCCGGAAGATGCCCCGGATAAGCCCGCTTACGTTGAAATCGACTTTGAACAGGGCAATCCTGTGGCAGTGAATGGGGATCGTCTGGGATGCGCCGAATTACTTGCCCGGCTCAACGAGTTGGGAGGAGCCAACGGAATTGGCAGGGTGGATCTTGTTGAAAATCGTTTCGTGGGAATCAAGTCCAGAGGGGTTTATGAAACTCCAGGAGGGACCATCCTGAGGATGGCGCACCAGGCGGTGGAGTCCATCACCATGGATCGAGAGGTCCTGCACCTGCGAGACGGTCTCATTCCTAAATATGCAAGTCTGATCTACAATGGCTTCTGGTTTTCACCGGAGATGAAGTTGCTGCAGGAAACCATGGATGCGGCCCAGGAAAATGTGTGGGGTAGGGCGAGGCTGAAATTATACAAGGGTTCCTGTCAGGTGGTGGGCAGGAAATCTACACGTTCCCTCTACCAGCCCGAATATGCCACCTTCGAGGAAGACAGGGTTTTTGACCAGAGCGATGCGGACGGTTTCATAAAGCTATTGGGACTGCGGCTGCGTCTCCAGGCGTCACTAGGTAAAAAAGAGTAGGCACCAAGCACCTCTAGGTTAGCGGTTAACGAATAACGGTTAGCTTGAAGAGTGGAGTCAACATGGCTGGCAAGCTATGGCATGGTCGGTTTCGGGAAGCAACCAACCAGATGGTTGAAAGCTTCACTGCGTCCATCCGGTTCGATCAGCGGTTGTACCGCTATGACATTGAGGGCAGCATGGCCCACTGCCGGATGCTGGCTCAGCAGGGTCTGCTCAGCGCAGAGGAGGCAGATACCCTGATTCAGGGGCTGAGCGAAATCCTGCGTGAAATCGAACATGGGTCTTTCGTTTTCGACGACACCCAGGAAGACGTGCACATGGCCATTGAGCAACGTCTTATGGACAAGGTGGGGGAAGTCGGAGGCAAGCTCCATGCCGGGCGCAGTCGTAATGACCAGGTCGCACTGGATATGCGCCTTTTTCTGAGAGACGAAGTCAAGGGTACCGAGGAAGATCTGAAGGACTTGCAGAGCAGCCTGGTGGCGCAGGCCAAGGCCAATCTAGGGGTAATTATGGCTGGATTCACCCACTTGCAGCACGCCCAGCCAGTGCTCTTTTCCCATCACCTCATGGCCTATTATGAGATGTTCAGACGTGACCGGCAGCGGCTGGCCGCATGTGTGGAGCGGATCAACATCTCTCCACTCGGCAGCGGTGCACTTGCCGGAACTTCTCTTCCCATCGACAGTAATATCACTGCTGAATTGCTCGATTTCCCGGCACTCAGCCGTAACAGTATCGATGCCGTCAGTGATCGGGATTTCATTATTGAATTCACCGCTGCTGCCGCCCTCATCATGATGCATTTGAGCCGCATGTGCGAAGAACTCATTCTCTGGAGTTCAATCGAGTTCGGTTATGTGGAACTCTCGGAGACCTTCTGTACGGGTTCGTCCATTATGCCGCAGAAAAAGAATCCGGACGTAGTTGAACTGGTTCGAGGCAAGAGCGGCAGGGTGTACGGCCACTTGATGAGTTTGCTGACCATGATGAAGGGGTTGCCCCTGGCATACAACCGAGATCTTCAGGAGGACAAGGAAGCGCTCTTTGACACCGTCGATACCGTACGGCAGAGCCTGAGAATTTTGGCCAAACTCTGGGAACACGTAAGTGTAAACAAAGAACGCCTGGAAGAGATGGCAGCTGCCGGCTACACACTGGCCACCGATGTGGCGGAATACCTGGTGTTGAAGGGAGTGCCGTTCCGGCTGGCTCACCAAATAGTGGGTAAGATAGTGCGATATTGCCTGGAGGAGGGCAAGGAGCTGGAGAGTTTGACTCTAGACGAGTTGAGGGGATTCAGCAAAGTGATCGATGAAAAAATCTATACGGTGCTCGACCTGAAACATTCCGTGGACAGCCGCAATTCCGTCGGGGGAACTTCGCTGCAGCAAGTCCGGCAAGCCATCAGCGGTGCTGAGGAAGAGTTGAATAGATGATAATGAGGAGGTCAT
Source organism: Desulfobacteraceae bacterium (assembly GCA_002899795.1). Classification (GTDB taxonomy): domain Bacteria; phylum Desulfobacterota; class Syntrophobacteria; order BM002; family BM002; genus BM002. Next base: position 2,134 of record PPDG01000264.1, read on the forward strand.
GGCCGCAGGCAACGGTAATAGTTCTCTTGTTTTTCCTCGGGTTCCTGTTTGGGGCTTGTGGGAAGAAGGCACCGCCTAAACCACCTCTTCAAAAGAAACTACCCTGGGTGAATGATTTGCGGGCGGTTGTTGAGGCTAATGGCGTGCGGCTGACCTGGACGATAGGAAAGGCTGACAAAGATGTCGTAGGATTCAATGTCTATCGCAGCAAGCCCCGGCCGGAAGTAAGCGACTGTCCTGGGTGTACACGCGATTTTGAACTGATAACCAGCCTCAAGGTCAAAACAGGGGAGTCCCAATTCCAGGCGGTAGATCCCTATATCGTGGGCAAGGGCCGGTTTTACTACCAGGTAGTACCGTTCGACCAGCGGGATCGTGCCGGTCCTGATTCCAACGAGGCCATGGTATTGGTGGAATAGCGCATCCGGGCCCTGAGGGGCTTCAAAACTGCCGGATCCTGTCTCCACGGTTAGTGATCAGCATTAAACTATCAGTTATTAAATGGACGAGGATAGGAACCGCAGAACCGCAGAACAAGAAACCGCAGAATATCGAAGTGAAAAATATTGCCTTATTGTTTTCCAAAACTTCTGCTGTTCGAAATCATAAATCATAAGAGGATAGAACATGCACCATTTCGAA
>PPDG01000230.1 GCA_002899795.1 Desulfobacteraceae bacterium
AATCTAGGTTATGGACTGCTGCAGAACATAAGAGAGAGATTGCAGGAGAGAGAAAACAGACAGGCGCAAAGTTGACCCTAACGTTGCATACCCAAACCGGTAAAAGTCGCTGCGCTCGCGTGATATCGCGCCATCTGAGAGCGTGCTCGCCTTGGACAGGATCTCACGTACGGTCAAGTACTGTTCATCCTGTCCCAGACTGCGCGCGCCCACACCTGGCGCACTCTGACGCGTTTTTCCTAGGCGTGGATATGCAACGTTAGGGTCGACATGTCGCTAAATTAAAGAAAATTTACCACGCAGACATATAGGAGACAGTGCAGCGAGTCCCCAACGAAATTCGTAATTCGTATTTCGGATTTAACTAGTTTCCATCAGGACCCCCCCTTTCGATTGTCATTCTGAGGAGCCAAGCGACGAAGAATCTCTTGGCTCTTGGTTTTCTGGGAGATTCTTCGCTCCGCTCAGAATGACGATCTAGAGTTTCCGGATGGACACTGACTGGCTCCGTGCCTCGATGGTGAACCAAATCCAAGGACGTATGTGTTGAACAAATCTGCCGCAACACTGGAGGTCTGTGTCATTGGCTCGGGCACTGGCATTCCAAACCCACGGCGCCGGCCACCGGCTCTGGCGGTGAGAATGGGCGGTCATCTAATGCTCTTCGATTGTGGGGCAGGTACCATGTGGGGTCTGGCAGAAGTCGGATTGGATTTTCGTGATCTGGACTGGCTTTGGTTTACCCATTTTCATCCAGATCACACGAGTGATCTGGTGCCGCTGCTTTTTGCGGCAAGATCACCTCTTTATGGGCGGAAAAAACCTTTGGTCATTGGCGGAGCCACAGGTCTGCAGGATTTCTACCAGCGGTTGCATGGTGTCTACGGTCAGTGGATCGAACTGGACCCGGCTCTGCTCACTTTTGAGGAAATTGACCCGGCAGCTGCCACCGAAACAGAGCTACCTTTCGGCAGGCTGATTACCCTGGCAATGGCGCATACGAAGGAGAGCCTGGGCTACCGTCTGGAAAGCAAAGATGGCTTGGTCCTGGCCTATTCAGGTGATACGGAATACTGCCGAAATGTTGTGACCCTGGCCAGCGAGGCCGATCTTTTCTTTTGTGAGTGTTCTTTCCCGGACCATCTCGAGACAACCGGGCACCTGTCGCCGGCAGGGGTCGGAAGAGTGGCCCGGGAGGCCGGTTGCAAGCGTCTGGTGCTCACCCACCTCTACCCGGCCTGTGATGAGACTGATGTGGTGGCGGCCTGCCGCCAAGAATACTCGGGGGAAATAATAGTGGCCGAAGACCACATGTGGTTCACATTGTAGGTCTCAGGTTTCAGTGTTCAGGTTTCAGCTTCCATGTTTCTTTTTCCTGACACCTGACACCCGACACCTTAGTCATTGTTATTTGTAATTCTTATTTAGATCTAGATGGAGTTAAAGTTCTCATGTCTGACCCATCCAGCACTTACACCCTTACTTCCCAGGAATTGGCGACTGCCAAAAGTACGCTGGAAGCGCTCCAAGAACGCGTAATTATCAAGGTGAATCTGACCAGAAATTCTCTGTCCGCACAGTTTCGCACATTCATCGATGAGTTGGCTTCTGTAAGTGAGCAGCTGCAGCCGGTATACCTGACCTATGGCGAAGATGGCCCCCCTACCATTGAGATTCAAACAAACCTCCGCTACATGGCTCTCCCCAATGGCAGGGAGATGGCCCCCTTTTTACAAAGTTTGCTTGCTCGCTCTACAGGGGAAGTTTCACTTGCCCCAAGGAGCCTCTCAGCCCTGGAAACTTTTATCACGCCCACCAAGTTTGAGGTGATGATGAGCCCGGCATGCCCTCACTGTCCCACTGTTGTGGGGTTGGTGAATCAGTTGGCTCTCGCCAGCACTTACTTGGAAGCGACGATAATAGATGTCACTCTCTTTGCCGATTATGGACAGAAATATGGCATTCAATCGGTGCCAACGGTGGTCATTGACGGACAGGACCAGCTGGTTGGCACTATTAGCGAAGATCTTTTGGTGGACAGGCTTGCGAACAGCGATCCATCATCATTTCACCCGGACAGTTTCAAAAAGATTATCAAAGAAGGAGACGCTGAAAGGCTTGCTGGTATGATGGTTGCAGATGGTGATCTCTATTCCGGATCATTGGAATTGTTGGCCGATCCTGATTGGTCGGTGCGAATGGGCATGATGGTTGTTCTAGAGGGGGTGGCTGAGCGCAGCCCTGATTTGGTGCAGTGCGCTTATCCCTACATTCTGGATCTCCTAGAGCATGAAGACGACAACCAACGTGGGGATACTGCCTACTTGCTCGGGCTCATTGGCGATGCCAGCGTAATGGACCGCTTGGAAGTGTTGCTGAACGATACCAATCCACAGGTGGTCGAAGTGGCTCTTGAGGCAGTTCAGCAGATCAAAGAGCGAGAAGCACTGGTTAAATCGGACTAGCATAGGGCGAGTTTCTTTTGGCAAACCACAAAGGACACAAAGGTGCAAATACAGTATGTTGGTGATGGGTAGATAACCTTTGATTGATTTTCTTTGCGTTCTTTGCGATTAGTTGCAACAGTAGGGGTCAAATCTTTATTCTTGACATTTAATACTACTCACGCCGAAGGAAGAGACCTTGATTGCTGACAAATCGAGGGAAAATGTCAAGAGTGAGGACTTGACCCCTAGGACGAGACTGAAGAGCAATCATGTCGAAAAAAATTCTGATTGTTGACGATGAACCGGATCTTCTTGAAATG
>PPDG01000401.1 GCA_002899795.1 Desulfobacteraceae bacterium
CGTCTGCGTGGGTCTGCGGTTAACTCTATATTTCTGCCAGCTGCCTACTGGTCAGTCTCTGGTGCTTGTTCGGCAGCGGATAGGTCCGATAGCTCCAATTTCTCCAATGCTGTCACGGCATCACGCATTCTATCATTCAAAGGCGTAGACTTCTGCTCCTTGTAGTCGTACATCACTTGCACGGATCGGCCCTCAGTTATCAACCGACCACTGGCCTTATCTTCCATCTTGTATTCAAAATGAAAGCTCTTGTTTCCCAAGTTGCGAGCTCTGATACCGATCAAGAGAGTCTCACCGAGGTATGCTGGACTCAGGTAGCGGCAAGTCACTTCGCCCAGAATGAAGTTTATATCTTTCAACCCGTCTACTGTTCTCAAGGCTTTCCAGTACTGCATCCTGGCGTCTTCCATAAATGATACAAACGCAACGTTGTTCACGTGGCCCATTGCATCCAGATCTCGAAAAAGAACCTCGTGCTCAAAAACCACCTGGTATCCTTCCATTGAAACGAACCTCCACATGTTAGCCCACATTATTCACGAAACGGTGTCACGAGACCATGAAGATAGGCGTGCCACCGGGCAACCGCAGGGGCTCGCACTCGAGGCGTACTTGAACAGTACGTCGCAGGGTTCGCGACCCGAGGACGCCCGGAAGGACGGCCATATTCGTGGTCGCAGTAGCCGGGTCGTGAGTAATGCGGGCTATCCAGCCAAAGCGTTCGCGTAGTTTAGCTGATTTTGCAAATCAGTGCCAGAGAGAACTGGGCACTAGGCTCTGTGCTCCATGCCTCCTACACAACTTACCACGGACAACGGACTACTGACATTAGGCGTGGACTCAAAAGACTGAGGCTGATAAAACTCAAAAAACCGTTGCTGTAAGGTAAATTGTTTAATGAAAAAAACGCCTAATATCCTGCTCATTAACCCATGGATCTACGATTTTGCCGCTCATGATTTGTGGTCCAAGCCATTAGGACTGCTGATACTGGCCGGTCTTTTGCGCGCGCAAGGTTACAATCTAAGGCTGCTGGATTGTCTGGATGTTCATGATTCTCGACTGCAAGCAATCCCGGGTATAAAGCCTGCTACTCGTCGCGCCTTCGGCACTGGCAAGTTTTACCGTACTCAGGTACCTAAACCCTCTTCCCTGCAACAATTTGATCGCAATTATTACCGCTTCGGTATCACCCCTGAAATGTTTCAAGAGAGTCTCCTTGAGGGAGTCAAACCAGATGCGGTCCTGGTCACCTCCACTATGACCTACTGGCATCCAGGCGTGCAAGAGAGTATCCGATTAGTTAAAGAGCACTACCCTGACGTCTCCGTGGTGCTTGGAGGTATTTACGCCACCCTCTGCCGAGAACACGCTATCAGCAATAGCGGTGCCGATCATGTACTCTCCGGGCCCGGTGAGACTCAAATATTGAAACTATTGGAGAAGCTAACCGGCTACTCTTCTGATAAGCCATCTCACAATCTAAAGTCGGACACCTTGCCGTGGCCGGCCTTTGATCTGTTGCCCCAACTCGACTATATATGTACGCTGACCTCCCGCGGTTGCCCCTTTCGTTGTCCCTACTGTGCTTCAGATTTGCTTTTCCCACAGTTCATTCGAAGAGATCCGATAGAGGTGGTAGACGAACTGGAATACTGGCATAAAGAGCACTCTGTCGTTAACGTGGCTTTTTACGACGATGCTCTTTTGTTAGACGCAACCGAACACCTGCTAGTTATGCTCGCGGAGGTAGGGCGGAGGAGACTGCCATTACATTTTCACACCCCCAATGGTCTTCACATCAGTGGGCTTAGCGCCGAGGTTTGTGAAGCGCTCTTCCTTGCTGGTTTCAAGACCTTACGCCTTGGTCTGGAAACCGGCGATGATGAGCGTCAACAACAACTAGGAGCCAAAGTGAAGCCCGGGGCTTTCTCATCCGCCATGGCCAACCTCACCAAAGCGGGTTTTCAGCCTGAGCAGATCGGAGTATATCTTCTCTGTGGTCTTCCCGGGCAAGACCCAAATGAGGTGGCCCAATCTATCCGTATGGTACTAGATCACGGAGCCAGACCTCATCTGGCTGAGTATTCACCTATTCCCGGGACTCCCTTGTGGTCTGAGGCACTGCGCTGTTCCCCTTTTGACCTGGCCAATGATCCCCTGTATCATAACAACTCTCTGTTGCCTTGCCGCAGCGATGGCTTTGGCCTTGAGGAACTCCAGTGGCTGAAACAACTCTGCAGAGTTTAAACCGCAGAGAAAGGACTCACCACCCGTTCGTTTCACTCACTTGAGGCACGGAGAACACAGAGAAAAGATTTACCACGAAGAGCACGAAGGACACGAAGAGAAGATCTGTGTGTCGCCGAAGGCGACCAGTGTGCGAATATTTTTATCTCCGTGATCTCTGTGTCTCCGTGGTAAACTTTCTCTCTGCGTCTGTCTGCGGTTGATTGGAAAAGGAGACCTTAATGGAAATCATTTTTCTTGGCGTGGGTGAGGCTTTTGATGAGAATCTCCCCAACACCTCGATACTGGTTCGCACTGAGTATCAGGAAAAACCTGTAACCGTGTTGCTCGACTGTGGCTATTCTGTGCCGCCCACATTTTGGCAACTGGGGCTGGATGTGGAAACCCTGGACGGTATCTGGATATCACATTTCCACGCTGACCACTCATTTGGCCGTCCTGCGCTGCTGGTGCGTTTCTGGGAAGAAAAGAGAACGAGAGACTTGCACATTCTGGGGCAAAAGGGAATC
>PPDG01000217.1 GCA_002899795.1 Desulfobacteraceae bacterium
CAGGGAGCACTTCGTGGTAAACAGCCTCTATTTGTTCTTTGGCAGTTTGAGCGGTAGTACTTTCCGGGGGCGTTATCGGCTTCTCAGTGGTAGTGCTTTTGGGCGGCGTTATTGGCTTCTTAATGGTATCTATGGACGTATTAAACTGCTTATTCTTCTCTTCAACCTGCTCTAGGTCTGCTTCAATCCGATCAAGTTTATAAAGTCTCTCTTCGAGCTGTTTGATTCTGCTTTCCAATGATCTCATCTTACTTCCAGAGTCAATACTACTAGAGCGTTGGAAAAGTAATGCAACCAAGACAAACAGACCTAAGATGACCACCCCTGTTAAAAGAGAAAATCCACTCTTGCCCGGTAGTTTCCCTGCGAACCTATTTCCCTTATTCTTCCTCCGAGCTGAATATCCCTCTTCACCAGAAAAATCTACCTCAGAATCTGCTTCCAGAGTATCCATTTTGTCCCTTTGCTTCATGACTCCCCTTGGGCAACAGGATAAGCCCATTTGTCGCTACATTTTTTACTACAGAAGAAATAAATCCCTTCAGTGTAGTATAGAACTTCAAAGAGGTGTTCTACAGGAAATGATTTTTTGCACTGCATACATGGAAGTCCCATTGTGGAAAAACCTCTCATTCCTAAGGAGTCGAAAGTCACTGAATAACTGATGAAAAGTCAATACCCATAAAGATACGGAGTCTGACGTACCCCCAGGCAAGTATAAGGTTTGCACTCAAAAGTACCTGTAGGACTATCGTAGTGCAAAACGATTGAGGATGAAGACGAAGACAAGAGTTACCATCAGTAAGACAAAGGCTAAGAAATTAGATACTGCTCTCCGCAATCTCCTCAACAACATGATGCTCCCCCTACAGGAAAGAGCATTGGTCAAACAATGATATTCGACCACCTGCTCTAATGAATTTCTTAGTAAAAGTCGTGCAAATTGATATTGCTAAAAAGGATTTCTAGAAAACGGTAGGTGAGACAAATGGAAATGGGGCAATGTTGCGACAAAGCACATACCCAAAAAATAGAAAACCAGAACAGAGCAGCATCTAGACTTTACCATAAAAATGATTGTCTCTGTCAAGCGGGAAATAACAATAGCGGACAAATGGGCATCAAAAAGCCCCCAGGACTGATGTTTGATGTCCTGGGGGCGGGGGCAGTGAACAGGAGGCCTAGGATGTTCTGCTCACTGAAAAATTATAACAGCGGCGAAAGTGGGTTAACGCTTCAAGGTATCAATGCCTTCAATACACAACGTTTAATTACCCATTTCGTTCGTTAAACAAGAAGCGTACCAATTATGTCATTAAAAAAATATCTATTGATTTCTGGCTGTTATAAAATAATCATCTTAAAGGTTATTCAAAAATCTGTAGCGTAATCAGCACATGTGTTGAGTATGCGCTACAGCTAGCACTCAACATGGCAAACAGCAGTTCAATAGTGAATTGTCGAGCTCTACTAAACAAGGAGGTAAGATTACATCCCTTAATTCACACTTTGCCCACCAGAAATCTCAGCACAAGGTGTTGAGAAGAAAAAAACGGAGCCAAAAACTCCGCATTTTCTTAGTTTGAACCAAGATATTGTAGCTTGATCTCAAACAGGAAAGTGTAGATTAAAGTATGTAATGTTTATTTTGGAGGCTAATCTGTACCTTAGCTTTTTGGCTGTTGGATGAAGTCAACAGAGCTATTTTCTTGGTCAGCCGCATTGAGTTGATACTTATTAAGGCCTCCTCCAGTGGCATAGTAAGATGTGGTTTGTCCCTTAACCATAATCTTCAACCAAAGGAGGAAGCCCAATGAGATTCTACACCAAACAACACAAGTATTCCTGCGGAATCGACCTTCATGCCCGTTCCATGTACATCTGCATTGTGGACGAGCAAGGCAAAACAGTGTTCCACCGTAACAGGAAAGCCTCAGCAGAGGCATTGCTCAAGGCCATCGAGCCCTTTCGGGAGGATATCGTTGTCGCCGTCGAATGCATGTTCGCCTGGTACTGGTTGGCTGATGTCTGCGCCAAAGAGAAGATCCCTTTCGTCCTCGGCCACGCCCTCTACATGAAGGCTATCCATGGGGGCAAAAGTAAAAACGACAAAATCGACTCCAAGAAGATCGCTACCCTGCTTCGCGGAGGCAACATCCCCATGGCCTACGTCTACCCCAGAAAGATGCGCTCAACCCGGGATCTGCTGCGCCGCAGAAACCACCTCATGCGAAAACGCTCTGAACTCCTCGCCCATATCCAAAACACCAACAGCCAATACAATCTACCAGAGTTTGGCAAAAAACTCGCCTACAAGGCAAACCGTGAAGGTGTTGCCGAGCACTTCCCCGACCCTTCCGTCAGCAAGAGTATCGAGGTCGATCTTCAACTGCTCGACTTCTACGACCAGCTCCTCAATGACCTCGAACTCTATATCGTCAAAAAGGCCAAAGTGGACGATGCCTACAGCTGGTATCGTTTGCGAAGTATCCCCGGAGTCGGCAAAATCCTCGGTCTCATTCTCCTCTATGAAATCCACGATATCAAACGGTTTCCCAGAGTCCAGGACTTCGTCTCCTATTGCCGCTTGGTCAAATGCCCCAGAGAATCAGCAGGAAAGAAGTTCGGTACCAAAAATAGCAAGATCGGAAACGCTCACCTCAAGTGGGCTTTCTCTGAAGCGGCTTGTCTTTTCCTGAGAGGAAACGAGCAAGCACAACACTACCACGCCCGGCTGGTCAGCAAATACGGCAAAGGA
>PPDG01000589.1 GCA_002899795.1 Desulfobacteraceae bacterium
ATGAAATTTGGGGTCTTTGGGACCATAGCCGTTAATCAACCACGCTCGGAGTCATGGCAAGGGACCTTCGTTGGCAAGCCCGTAGGAGGGTATGGCGATTCTGGTTGGATTTGGGAAACCATAAATGGTGAATTGATCCTGAAGCAGGGCGCCAAGCTGCTGAGCATTGAAACCTCCGTGGAAGACTAAGCACTAAACACCACAATATTGGCAATTCCAAATTTTTACCCATTTTATCCCGTACATGTTTTGGGTAAAATTACCCACTTTGTGTACGGGATAAAATGGGTAAATTGTCTTTGGCAATGATTTTAAATTTATAATAGAGTTGGTTGGGAGTGGGGGTATTGGTTTTAGGAGGAGGGACAACTTATGTTGAGGGCGACATTATTTAGTAAGTGGAATTCACTTCGACCTGGCGTTGCAGGGCGGTGAAGTAAAGAACAGTTCGAACCGAACGTAAGTCTACCTTGAAGTAGTTAGCCACCATCTCTCCATAGGCATGAAGCTGCGGCCTATATAGATGGGACTCCCGCTCAAGAAAGCTATCCACACTCTCACCGTCCAATGGGCGGCTGGTCTTGTAGTCAACAACCCACCAACGATCTCCATCGAAAACCACTCGATCAACGGTGCCGGTGCGGATTTTATCTGCGGCTGGCCGATCCTCTAGACTCCATTCACTATAGGACTGAGGATGATCTTGCTTTAACAGCCAGTTGAAAAAGTCCTCCTGCAAACAAAGCTGAACCTCTTTAAGTATTTCCCTTGCTAATGGCTTTGCCTCAGTGTCCGGAACTCCTTCGCTAAGGAGAACTGCGACCAGGGCAACGGGCTCTGGAAGAGGACGGCCATGGCCTAAGTGTTCCATTAGCCTATGGGTAACCGTCCCCCTTGCCCTAGCGTTTGGATCTTCTTTGTGCTCTCCAGTTGCTTGACCCCAATCTACCATTTGCGACGGGGCAAGGGTGGAGTAGGGTAAGGGCTCAGGAGAAAAGGATAGAGGTTCGGGGAGCACATGGACCCCAACTTTTTCATGGACAATTCTAGGGGTGACAAGGGGATTGAAGTAAAGGTCAAGATAATCGTTATTCTCTGCAATGAGCTCTTGCTTCTCCGACAGCTTCAGCCGGTGGTGGTTGCAGAGCCACCGAAGGGGGCTATCCTTTTGGGGAGATAGTTCTCCATCCCTTGTCCCCACCACCCCACTAAGATAGAGACTCCTCCGTGCCCGGGTTACGGCAACGTAGAATAGCCGTTTTGCTTCGGCCAGTTTCTTTTTGTTGCCAATATCTCGCAACAGCTTATACAACCCAGCAGTTTTCTCTCGCCGCCGGTCCGGAGCCATTGCTATCAGGTGCTTTCCTCTGGAACCTGGTAATCTCTCCACGAGATAGGGGGGCTGAGAAAGGCGGCCACCACTCAACGGGTTCCAGTCCAGGAAAGGAAGGAAAACCACATCGAATTCCAACCCCTTTGCCCGATGGACCGTCATCAGTTCCACTGGGGAAGGAGCTGCCCCCGGATCGGGTGGGGCATAAGCATTCAGGAGCAGCATTTCAGCCTTAACCAAAGTGTCCTCAGGTAGTCCTTGCTCTGCCTGAGCTAGAATATCCAGGTAGCTGCGGCAATTTGCAACACCTGCGGTGGAGCTAGTGCTTGCCACGGCCGCAGGGCCGTCGAGTTCAACCCAGACATTTTCCACCAGTTCAGCCAGACCATCCCGGCCCATTCGCTGGCGGGCCTTGGTCATTGTCTGCCAAATTTTTCCCACGATAGATAAGTCTTCCTTAAAAGTCTTTATCTTGTCCAGCCAGCTTGGTTCAGGCTGGCTGGCAACCTGGACAAATCGGTCTAGGGTGAGCTGGGACCAGGGAGCGCGGAGGAGAGCCGCCCAGGCCAAATCGTCCTGAGGCCTAACCAAGGCATGAGAGATCTGCCGCAGGTGAAGAACCTCCCTTTGCACCAAAAGTGGTGCTCCCTCTTGTACCCTCACTGCCACGCCGGCGGTTTGAAGACCCTGTAGGTAAAGAGGCAGGTGGGTACGGGCGAAGAGAAGAATACCTATCTTTTCTTTCTCAGACAGGTGCTCTAATTCTTGCAACACTGCCTGTCCAAGCCATTCTGCTTCGGCCTTTCGGGGATGATCAACTTGATTTTCTGAGGAGAAAAGACTCAGAGAAAGCTGATCGGGAGTAGGTGTCACCAGAGCTTCAGCCGAAACATGGGCCACCTCGTCGGCTTCGTCATCAGCTGCACTCATGATGGTCTGAGCGAAAATCTGATTGTGCCAATGAACTAGGCGAGGATGTGAACGGAAGTTGGCAAGAAGCTGAAGGCTCTCCAGGGGAAAGGGGTCCTGACCCGGAAGCGGTAAACCTTTCGTGGCTTCCAGGAAAAGAGAGACCTCAGCTTTACGGAAAGCATAGATAGACTGTTTTGGGTCTCCCACAACAAAGAGGGTCCTACCGGAGTCAGCCTGCCAACCGCTACATAGGTGTTGGAGCAGCAGCCATTGACTTCGGCTGGTATCCTGAAATTCGTCCACCAAGAGATGGTTAATTTTTCGATCTAAGAATAGCTGCAAATCCGTGGGGATTTCCAGGTCAAAAAGACGAAGTGCAGCCTCTTCCAGTTCGACGTAGTCTAAAAGACGTCGTTGTCGGCAGATTGACCGGTAGCGATTTAGTGCCTCCCCCACCACCAAGACCAGATCATAGAGAGTGTCGAGATTGGCTATACCAT
>PPDG01000055.1 GCA_002899795.1 Desulfobacteraceae bacterium
GCTGAACACCAGGGACTAGGCACTAAGCGTGGAGTGTGAAGGATGACTTTAGAACAACAAGCATATTAACTCCATGGCCCATGCTCTATGCTGAAATAAAGGAGAAATCTAAATGAATGAACCGAAAGCAAAAGTGTGTCACTATAGTGAAGTGGACGCCGAGGTCTTCGGGGACGAGGCCCCCGGTGTTACCATTCGCTGGGTCATTGATGAAGAGAGGGACGGAGCACCCACCTATGCTTTGCGAGTCATCGAAGTAGCTTCCGGTGGTCACACACCCGATCACACCCATCCATTTGAGCACGAAAACTTTATCATTGAGGGAAAAGGGCGGGTGCAGATCAATGGCAAATGGTTTAAAGTGGGGTCGGGCGACGTAGTGTTTGTACCCGCTGGCAGTCAACACACCTACGTCAACGCTGGTGACAAGCCCTTCAAGTTCCTCTGTGGTATTCCTGTCTCAAAGTTGAGGCCAAAGAGTTGAAAAAGACATGGCTACGGCAATTAAATGGGTTGGATTTTTGCGGGAGGGCCCTGAATCGGTTATACTATTTTTGTATATAGGAAGGGGCTTGTCAGGATGAAGTTGATTTGTGATAATCGGCTGTGGGTGGCCGGTTGTCTTTTGTGATCGTAAGCCATAGAGGAATTGCAGAGGTGAACAGATGGGGCGTGCTAAAATAGGCGTTGTTGGACTTGGAAACTGCGCCAGTTCCTTGATTCAAGGAATCAATTACTATGGTGACAAGAGTAGAGAAGATGCCATCGGCATCATGCATTGGGATATCGGCGGATACAGGCCTTACGACATCGAAGTGGTAGCGGCCTTTGATATCGACCATCGTAAAGTAGGCAAAGATGTGGCCGAGGCTATCTTCCAGCAACCAAACTGCACCACAGTTTTTTACAAAGATATACCCAATACGGGTGTTACGGTGCAGATGGGCCGTATCTTGGATGGCTTTTCCGAGCATATGCAAAACTATGATGATAAGTACACCCTTGTTCCCGCCGATGAGCTTGAACCTGATCAGGATGAGGTTGTAAGGATTTTGCAGGAGTCTGGAACGGAGATTCTTGTGAACTATCTTCCAGTGGGCTCTGAAGAGGCTGCGCGTTTTTATGCTGAGTGTGCTTTGGAAGCGGGTGTGGGTTTTGTAAACAACATGCCTGTGTTTATTGCCAGTGACCTTTCCTGGGCCAAGCGATTCAAAGAGAGCAACCTTCCTATCATTGGAGATGATATCAAGTCTCAGCTGGGTGCTACCATCGTCCATCGCATATTGACCGATCTTTTTCAGAAACGGGGCGTAAGGCTGGAGCGTACCTACCAGCTCAACACCGGGGGCAATACTGATTTTCTGAATATGCTCAACCGTAGTCGGCTTCTTTCCAAGAAAAAGTCCAAGACAGAGGCGGTTCAATCGGTTATTGAAGAAAGGCTGGATGATGAGAATATCCACATCGGGCCCAGCGACTACGTGGCCTGGCAGAAGGATAATAAGGTTTGTTTTATCCGGATGGAGGGTAAACTTTTCGGTGACGTACCCATGAATGTGGAGTTGCGTCTGTCGGTGGAAGATTCCCCTAATTCGGCTGGGGTTGCGATTGATGCCGTCCGCTGTTGCAAGCTGGCGCTGGACCGTGGTGAAGGTGGCGTTCTGTACGGGCCATCAGCCTATTTTATGAAGCACCCGCCGCGGCAGTACTCTGATGATGAGGCCTATCGAATGACCGAGGCTTTCATTCAGGGAACGTGGGTGAAAAAGTCTGATGAAAAAGTTGATATTCGCCGCCGGCAAAGACAGCAGGTGGTGGCTAAAAAGTAAAAGCAAATTTCCTCTCAGGAAAAGATGTTGACCTGCTTGAACAAACTTACCGTTTTTTATCTCTCCCACAACTAGCCCGGATATTTCTTTAATTACCTGCTGCGACCACGGATATGGCCGTCCTTCCTGGCGTCCTCGGGTGTCGGACCATGCGACGTACCGTTCAGGTACGCCTCGGAACCAACACCCTGTGGTTGCCAGGTGGCACGCCCATCTTCGCGGTCTCGCGGCAGCAATTCATGAAATATCCGGGCTTGCAAGAACCGAGGTGAGTAACTGGGGAAAATCCGTGAAGATACCGTCTACCCCGGCCCTCACAAGTCTCTGCATGGTCTTGCGATCATTGACGTTCCAAATGTGAACCCGGCAGCCCTGAAGGTGTAGCAAGGCAATATCTGCGGGCCGAAAGGCGCTAAGGCGAGGATGATAGGCCTGGGCCCCAAGCTGGCGCAAGAGGGTTTCAGGGTGTGGATGAGGTTTTGAAACCAGGAGAGCAGTGGCAAATTTGTGATCTATTTTTCTAACCCTCGCCAAGTAGTCCTGGTGAAAGGAGGAAATCAGAACCTGATCCACCATGTCCAATTCCTGCAGCAGAGATACAACCTTGTCGACAATGTGGGGGTGGCCTGGATTCTCGCTTAAGTCTTTGATCTCCAAGTTAACCTGCCAATTATGCTCTAGGGTAAAAGCGAGAGCTTCCCTGAGAGTTGGCACCGGCTCCCCTGCATAGTCCGCCAGATTAGATTCTGTAACCACACCTGCAGCAATCTGGCCGAAGGGATCCTGTTCTGTGAACCAAGAGCCAAAATCAAGAAGGCGAATCTCATCAAGTGTGAACTCATGGACCAGCCATGGTTTTCTACTGGGAAAAACCTCCCTGACGTTTGAAGTACGCTTGAGAGTGCTATCATGAA
>PPDG01000052.1 GCA_002899795.1 Desulfobacteraceae bacterium
CTTTAATCCACACTGGTGCAGGGTGCTCTCCTGCACCAGAATGTTGTAGTCTACAAATAAAAAATTCGGTCAGTCCTTACTCATAGATCCGATCAATCCAACTCGCCGCTTCTGACTCACTCACCTTGCCCAGATACCTTTGAGTCGTTGACAAGTTTCTGTGCCGAAGGATGATTTTTGAAACGACCTCCAAAGGTACGCCGGATCGACTGGCGAAAGTGGCTGCATGACGGCGAAGGTCATGGGGCGTCAGATTTAGGCCACGAGATCTCCCGGCCCTTTTTACTACAAGTCTGGCTCCATTGTAGCTCATGGGGAAGATTCGCTCATCTGAGCCAATGTTTCGATCGCTCATATAGTTTCTCAGTCTTTCAGAAATCCGCCTGGTGATGAACACAGTTTCCTGCTCACGGCCACTTTTGGGATTCCTTATGGTCACTTTGACACCTTCAATGTCATTGGGTATCAGCTTGAGTACATCACCTATCCGCATCCCTGCTCTGGCCGGTAGTTCTAGAATGAGTCGGTCTCTTATCTTCAGACTGCCATAGATGATCTCGTCTATGGTCTCTCTATCAATCACGGTCCTGATACCTATTCGAGCCGGGCGGAAGACCCTCTTGATGATGAGACTGTCGCAAGGATTGGCAAAATCTAGTTTGTAGCGATCGAGGATGTGGTTGAAGAAAGCTCTAAGGTGAGCGCACCTGCTGTACCTGGTGCTCTGTTTCTTGACACCGGTCAGAAATGCAAGAAAGGAAAAGGTCTCTTCTGAGGTAATACTGTCAATTCTTCTCCTTCCAAATTCTTTTGTGAACTGACCGAGTACGAAGCGATAGCCACTGACCGTGTTTTTTTTCCGAGTTTGCCTGGTGATATTCCAGGCAAGCCTTAACAGCTTTTGAGACTTGCATAGGACACCTCCTGTTCAGAAAATAGTTTTTGAAAATCAGACTCTGTGTTAAACACAGAAAAGGATTGGTGGCCCATTATCGCAGTTAATGGCCAGACTTCTCAAGATATTGTACTACAAAGAAAATTCCCATACTGTGAATTAAGGGATGTAATGTAAACTCTCCTGGTGAAACAGTGGGATTTTAAATCTCTCATCTTTGTTTGCCTTCTTTGCTAAACTATTTTATCCTTCTTGTCATCGCCATTGTGATCCTTAACCGACTATTCCTTGCGAGAAAGCGTATCGGTCTGTGTACTTGCGAGTATAGTTTATTTCCATACCCTGGTGTTTGATCCTCATCTAGGCAAACGAGACTAACTGCGGATTTGATTCTATCTTTGCGAATTTGCGGCAAATTCTTAATCACATTTACCGAATGAAGTGCAGATCCTCTCGATTTCATAACTGGGCATGTCCCTTGCTATTAGTAATCGTTGTGCTTACCTAAGTAATGCAGTGAAACCAGCAATGGCGAGAATGACTAAGATACCTGGATGAAGGTAATGAGATTGTTAGCTTTCAAGTTCTTAAGAGAGCCTAAGACATTCCATAGCTCTCTATCATCTCTGTTGAACTCTACGCTCCTGGCATTTTGGGGCGTACTCATATGTACAGCGATTTCCTATGCGGCACAGGTAACGTTGGAATGGGATGCCAATTCTGAACCTAATATTTCTGGGTATAATGTCTACTACGGCAAAGCCAGTAGAGATTACGATGTGACATTGGACGTGGGGAATTGGGCGAGTGTCACAATCGCAGACCTTGAAGACAATGCGATCTACTACTTCGCAGTGACAGCTTACACCACTGGTGGCGATGACTCCGGTTACTCTAGTGAGGCATGCGTTAACTGCACGAGCCCAAGCACGACAGCGAGCAGCGGCGGTGGAGGTGGCTGTTTCATCGACACCGCAGCCTACGGATTCAGGAGGGCAAAATAACCGAAAGCTTGAACTGGAGCAGTAACCAAACGTTTCATTAGGTACAGACGGCGGGATTAATTTCCCGCCCTTTTTGTCTGGGACAAATATGACTTGAGTTATCACCTACAGTCCACACTGATTTGCTGCGAGTGAACATTACATACTTTAATCCACACTTTTGCATTTTAGAAATACCCACTATATATATGGGCAAGCCAAGAACGCTATTCACTTTTCAAAGAACACTGCGGAGTTTCGTCTCCGCTTTTTTGCTCAGGACAACAACCCCCGCTCCCTAAAGAGCCTGTTAAGTTTCCTTCCTAACCCTATTGGTGCATAGTTAATCTCCTGGCATATTTCCTGCACATTTTAACCCCAACGAAGAGAGAGCCTATCCCACTCTCTTCTTCGTATACAAACCTCCCTTTTCAAACGCCCCTACACCAGCATTTTCGGTGTGGGGGCAAATTACTAAAAAGTGTAACGAGATGACGCAGAAGGAAAGACGCAAATTCCCCAGAGTTCCAGTGGATTGGTCTGCCATCGTAGAGACCAACCATGGCTCGTTAGAAGGAGAAGTCAAAGATATTAGTGTTGGCGGAGCATGCATCCTCTGCCCAGAGGAACCAATTGCCGGGGAGAACATCTCTATTCTTCTCAAACCCCCCGGACAGCAGTCCATCCCTGTGATTGGCGAAAAAGTCTGGTCAGGTTTCTTTGACATTCACTATGGAACAGCATTCGGTATGGGTGTTCAATTTATCCACGTATCATCAAAATTAAAAGAAAATGTATCCAAGTCGGCATAGTAGAGTATCTCCCCATGAACTCGTACGCTCCCAATTTCAATCA
>PPDG01000420.1 GCA_002899795.1 Desulfobacteraceae bacterium
AAGCAAGAAAAGAAGCGCTAAGAGAAATAGTCTTCTCGCTCTTGTTTTCTCTCCCAATGAATTTCTCTTCACAGCACCCCCCTACTCCACGTCTGCAGCTTTAGCGATTGCACTCCCGAACCCGCAATAGGATTTTTTCTACTACCCCATTTTTTATGGGCCGATGCTTAAATATTTTCTTGGCAAAACAGCTGAACCATGATAGATTTAGTATGGTCCCAACGAGCGGGAACCATCACGGTTGGCCTGAGAAGATAGTCTTACAGAGGGCCTACTGGACGGACCTAGTAACCCAGCCAGGTGGCAGAAATACCGGCGTTCATGGTGACGCTGGGGGGAGAACGGTGGTCCGGGAACAACCAGATGGGACAACGTTTGTTGGGGCCTTTTCTTTGCTGAAAATCAGTCAGTGTCGATCCTCATTCACGTTCTTAGGGAGAAGGGGACTCCTTCGCTCCCTCAAGGATGTTTTTCACCTTTTCATACTCCAGGCGAATCTTCCTCAGCTCTTGCTCTAATTCATCCCGTTTCTCACCAGATGGCTTCGACTCCCAAGCCTGCTCCAGTTCCTCCAACCGGCTCTTCAGTTGATAAAGACTTCTCGCTATCTCTCTGATGTATGCCATCTTAAGCCGGCCTGATTATAAGCTGTTGCCATTTCTTCGAGCCCGGATTATTGAATAATCCGGGCTAGTACTATCTACTTTCGAAACGAACAAGGTCGCCACTCCTCACTTCTCGTTCCGGGTTATACAGCAATAGTTGACCCAGGTACAAGTGCTGCCGGACTTCGACTATTCTGCCGCGGGCAAGCTCTCTTTTCCGAAACACTCGTATCCTGTCACTGGACTGCTCCCGCACAACTTCCGTGCGGTAGACAGTAAACTCATTTCCTGGATTATGCTTTTGATGGTCGCTTCCATTTAAATAAATGATTCCGTCTGCTCGCACAGCCAACACCAGAATTGGCAGATCTTGTTCGCCTAGATCTGGCACAAAAGCAGCCTGCAAATCATCACTGTAGTAACGGTAAGTCGGATCCCGGGGCTGACAGCGGTACGCCCTCTCATAAGCAGCCACAGCTTCCAACAATCGCCCATTTTTCTCGTAAGCAATCCCCAGGCGGCCATTGACAGAACATTCATCTGGAGCTTCCTTCATCGCCCTCAGAAACAACCTCTCAGCTTCCTGCCAATCCTCCAGAGTAGCTGCCTGAATTCCCCGGCGCACCCATTTAGCAGCCACTGGGGTCATGGAGAATTGCGGGGTTCTGAGTATTCTTTGCACAGTGGACTCCTGCGGCATAAGTCGAGCAACCACTTCCTCGGCTATGGAGGCCATCAGTGCTTCGACCTCAGCCTCGGTTTCCACTGGGGGGCCAGGCAGACTGATTCTCTCGTAGCTTCTGGCAATTTCTCGCTCCCACAGGGTGCTGCCGCTTTGAATCTCAACGAGACGCAACCGCACGGTTAGGGAGGATCGCACCGTGGTAATCGAGACATCAACCGGCTTTGTAGCCTGCAAGGACTGGATACGATAGTAGAATGTATCTGCTATTGCGGGATTTTCCCTAAACCCTACCCAGTCATATTCCGAGGCATCGCCGGAGCCAAATTTCGGCAGGGCCAGCATCCGCGAGGTGTCTTGTGAGGCTTGAACAGAATATCGACTGACCTCGCCCAGGAGCAACACATCCACCTGAACCTTTTCCCCAAGTTTCCTCAAGGATGTGGCCTCGGGCTTGAAATCTATGGGCACTCTTATCACTCGAGCCACAAATTGTCCTTGTCCCAACAACCCAGAATCCAGTCTCTTCGCTATTTCTGCTGCCATTCTGGGCCCCAGATCCGGTTCTGGACTCTTGAAAGGTAGTACCCCAATGGTTCTAACGCTCTGAATGTCCGCCTCCGATTCCTTCTGCAAGTCGATGGTCACCAATCTGGTGGTTATCGGAGGCCCACATCCACTAATGAGAATGGCTATCATCAAAAACCACTGTATCCACATCTTACGACCGTTGATATGCATCAGCCAATCTCCACCTCAGGAAGAACTGTTCCCAGGGTTAGCCTGGTGTACATCCTAACGTCCTCAGGTTAGCCCATGCCAAACTGCAGTGTCAAGTTGGTAACTATCGAGTCATACCAACTGATCTTCACCCCTGGACATTTGGTTTTCTCGTGAGAAAAATCTCACCGGTTCATTTTTCAGGGTACTGATATCGCTCTCTACCAAAAGAGACACCAGAAACCCAAGCAGTCTTTTTCAGGGGGCAAATGAACAACCTCAGCCACGTTACTTTCTAACTGCGACTGACCTTCTTGAGCAGTTTAAGGGCAAACTCGGTTTCAACAACGGGAATCAACTCTGCTACCCCGAGATCAGTCCAATCGTAAAAAGAAGCAGCCACGTGAGCACCATCCTCTGCCTCAAAAAGACGGAAGACTCGATGACCGGAAATATCGAACCACTCTCCCTTAACCTTCACTCCTCTGGGATTACCGAGACCATCGAGGCGTCGCTTTATCACCTGGTCTCTGTCCTGAGGCTCATAGGTGAAAACAGCCATAAACAGCATAGAACGTCCTCCTTCCTCTCTTACGTTGATGGAATTGCAAAGCTGCGGCCCATATCTGAAGAGTCAAACCTGTAAAATTCGAAATCCGAAGCACGAAATCCTAAACAAATCCCAAATTCAAATGCTCCAATATTCGAAACGATAACAATAAGTAGGTTCAACTAATGTTTCGGTCATTTGGATTTTGGAAATTTGAATTTGTTTCGAATTTCGATATTCGATATTCGGATTTGGCACTTAAGCTTTGATCTCCCCTTAGTCTTTTTGCTCCAGAACTAGACTCCTCCCCAACTCATACGCTGCTTTGAGCGCCTCCGGTTGGTCCCTGACCTCACCTTTCTCATCAGCTCCTCGGACAAAAAGTTCATCGCTATAGGCTACATCGATGGCGTCGAAGAAATATTTAACGGTGAGTCTCACCCCATCAAAAAGCTTCTTGCCACGGGTGGCCGCCACCGAGATAAAAACACCTTTGCGGTCAGCAATGGGGGAAACCGGTAACTTCAAGATATACTTCTTGGCCCAAAGGGATTGACACCGATCGATCATTGCTTTGGCCAACGCTGGGACACTGTAGAAAAATATGGGGGATGCTAGGAGCAACCGCTCTGCCTGAATAATTTTCGGAAACAGTCCCTGCATTTCATCTTGAATTGCACAGACTCCGTCCTCAGCACATTTGTAAATCTCCAGACAAGGCGTGATTTTTAAGTCCCGTAAGATAACTTTCTCGCACAAGCCCCCGTGATCGCCCGCGCCTCTTAAAGCCTCATCCAGAAGGATTTCGGTATTTCCTTCTCTCCTGGGACTGCCAAGGATGCCCAAAACTTTCATACTCGTGTCTCCTTGCGGCACTAAAATTGCTTAGGCTATTAACGGTACCTGTGACTGCACGAAGATTCTTTCTCGGACGGAGGTGGAATCCCTAACCGGGCCATAATCGACAACTTTTTAGCCAGGTGCACATGTTACATCAAAAAGACTTTTGGGGAAAGCGGTACAATTTTCTTGCTCCGAAGAAGTCTGCTATAATGCCTTGGCCAGAGCAAACTAACTCTGAAGTCTCAAGCTGAGATAACCGTTATGGCTTTGCTTAGAGTAACCATGATCGCCGAGAAGGTCTCTGAATGTCCGACCTTCTTCAAAGGCGACCAAATCACCATAGACTATCCACAGATCGTCCTGGAGGAGACCGATAAGGTCTGCCTCTTAGCTCTGGATCAGTGCCATCCCTACATCCTACCACTTTCTAAAGGTGTAGCGTATGCCACCCTTGGCATTGGTGAGGAAATCGGCACCCTGCACTGCTGCTGTTTCATGGGTACTGTCACTTTCAATGTCATGAAACGGCGCCGCCGTATAGCCATCACCCGGGAAACATTGAAACACCTGGCCGAACTAAAACTTGACCTCGCCAAACTTCAGGTCATGCCTGTTTTTGCTCCCCTTCCGGAAGCCTCACTGGAGAAGATTATTCCTTTACTTCAGCTCCAACAAATTAATACTGGGACCGACATCATTCAGCAGGGTGATGTGGGCGAGTTTCTTTATGTAATTACCAAAGGGGAGGTATTGGTGTTGCGCGAGGGTGGGCAAATACGGGAAGAAGTGCTTGCCACCCTTTCTGAAGGTGAGTGTTTTGGGGAAATGTCTCTCATCTCAGGCGAACCGATCTCAGCAACCATCAGGGCAAAAACCCCTGTGGTTTTATTGCAGATAAGCAAGGAAGATTTCGATCGGTTGATCCTGGAGAATCCTTCCCTTAGTGTCTATTTCACGAAACTTCTTACCCAGCGATTGCAGCAGGCCAACACCAGGATGGAGGAAATGTTGGACAAGGGAATGCTGGGAAGCATAGAGACTTTCAGCATTCCTGAACTCGTCCAGACCCTCGCACTCAACGGCAGGACTGGCATACTTGTCATCTCGGGCCAAGAAAATGAGGCCGACATTCACTTTGACAAAGGTTTCATTCACCAGGTATCACTTGGAGAATTACTGGGCGAACAAGCTTTCTACGAGCTACTTGCTTGGGAGAAGGGGCAGTTTCAGTTTCAGCCCGCAGAGAGGCTCTCTATGAAGCGGCAGGTGCTCAAGGACACCATGCACCTACTGATGGAAGGGCTGCGCCGGTTGGATGAGAGAAAAAATCGCCTCTCAGGGTAAAACCAGCCGCGTCGCGGCAAATCCCAAATCTCAAATCACAAATTCCAAATCTGATTCGCCTCATGAAATTCTCACCTTACCCGTGTAATGGTCCCACCTTGATATATCTGCTGCCTGCTGCCCAATGTCAGTTTAGTCGTTCTTGCCAGTTTAGTCGGTTTCGCCTGTCTCCAATCTGCAATCTACAATCTAAATTCTAAAATCTACCCTCTGCCTCCTGCCTGCTTTTTTTAAATCCGCAATCCGCAATCCGCAATCCGAAATCCCTAGGCCTCCGGCCTACAAATACTGCTCCATACCCCTCTGCCTTATCACGTCAAGAATCTTACCGATATCCTGAGCCTTATGAACCGGGCACACCAGCAAGGCGTCCTCAGTATCCACCACAATAAGGTCGTCAACGCCAAGAAGAACGCACAGCTTCTGGCGACTGAACACCACATTCTGCCTGGAATCCAATGCCATAATTTCACCCTGGCAGACGTTGTTTTGATCATCTTTAGGCCAGATCTGGGCCATGGAGGCCCAGGTTCCCAAGTCGTTCCAGCCGAAATCTGCAGGTATCATTAAGACATTATCTGCTTTTTCCATCACACCATAGTCGATGGAAATGGACTCCAGATCAGGGTAAATGCGGCTGATTCCATCCACAGAATCACCCGTATCAAGAAAGGGCTGCAGTTTTTGGAGATCCGAGTAAAGTCCGGGCAAATGGCTGCTCATTGCCTCCAGGATAGCCCCCGCTTGCCAGACAAACATTCCGCTGTTCCAAAAAAAATTGCCCTGTTCCAGGTACTGCTCAGCACGTTCACGGTCAGGTTTCTCATGAAAGGAAATCACCTTGTAGAAGCCGTGATTTTGAACTGTATCAACTTGCTCTCCTGCCTCTATATAGCCATAACCGGTCTCGGCCGTCGTGGCCCGTATTCCCAGGGTAATGAGCGCTGGCTGTAGTCGGGCCCTTGCAACCGCTGCCCGGAGCGTCGCCAGAAAAAGCTCCTCGTCGGTGATCAAATGGTCCGCTGGCAATACTGTCATCACTGCTGCGCTGTCCCGCTGCTGCACCAGGAGTGCAGCCAAACCTATGCAGGCTGCTGTATTTCTTCCTACCGGCTCCAGAATGATATTTTCTTTGGGCAGTTCAGCAAGCTGACTATGCACCTCCTCCCCGTGATTCTCACCGGCCACCACTATTATATTCTCAGGTGGCAGCAAACTAGTGATCCTCGCTACGGTCTGTTGCAGCATAGAGCGTCGCCCTACGATATTGAGAAGTTGCTTGGGTCGCTTTTGTCTGCTCCGCGGCCAAAACCTGGTACCTTTACCTCCAGCCATGATCACCGCGTACATTATCCTGTTACCTCCGTACCAACTCAGGGTTTGAGACAATGAAACGAATTGTGCCAGTATACGGTGTCATTAGCCATTTGTCATTTGTCATTTATTGTTGGTAGGGTGTCATATTTACGAAAACCACCATGTGTGTTAGATTAAAGTGCTTCTGCGCTTCTCTCACAATAAGTACCGGACCTGTAGAATAAATACAGCGGTAGGAAGGATCATCATGAAAAGCGATATTGACTACAAGGAAGTTGGGAAACGGATCCAGAATTTTAGAGAAGTTCGGGGTCTCACCCGTGCCTTACTGGCCCAGAAACTATGCATAAGTGAACAGCACCTGGAAGATCTGGAAGCTGGGAAGAAGCAACTAACCCAGGAGAATATTGAGGCTTTGAGAGAGACTTTTTCGGTAGACCCAGCTTGGCTCCTCGGCGGCCAGACTCCCTAGCTCGCGAAACTTTATTCTGTTCTTATATTGGAGTGTGCCCACATTGCAGCGGTCAAGCTAACATGACACGTGCTCTACCATTGTTACAGGTGTAAAATCCCGCCACTTTTTCTTCGCCATGGCTCATTGGGTAAAGCTCCACCACCTTCATTGATCTATCTGGAGAGTCAGAAAATCATGCGATCAGTCAAAATACCTTTTTTGCTTAGCCTTGCGGCGGTTGTCCTTCTCCTTTGCTCAGCCTGCTCTGGTACTGAACAAAAAGTTCAGACTGTGCCCATAAGACTGCAGACCACAGATGGTATTTGGTTGAATGGTGTTTTGCGCCAGCCTCATCCCAACCAGACTGAAGCGGGAGTGCTCATGGTTCACGGCTACGGCGGCAATTTCTATTCAGGAATCATGAGCTTTCTTCCTGAAGCCTTAGCTGAACACGGCTTTACCACCCTAGCACTTAATATGCGCGACCATGACTTGGGGCCGAAGAAAAACCTTTTCGAAGAAAATCTGCAAGACATTGCCACAGGCGTGGATGAGATGGCTCGTCGTCGCTACAAAAACCTCTTCCTCTATGGTCATAGCATGGGGACCAATCGGGTCCTCTACTACCTGGCAGAAACGCAAGATCCGAGGATCACCGGAATAATACTAACCGGACCTCCTGGAAATCTCTTCCAATGGAACGTGAGAGCATTCGGCCTGGAAGCGGCAAGCAAAGTTCTCCGCCGAGCCCAGGAGCTGCAAGCCGCAGGCAAGGGGGACTCCTGGATGCTGATTGATCTCGGCCCTCTGGGCAAGACACTCTACACCGCGAACCATGTAGTAAGTCTGAGGGGCCCGGCGACCCGCTCCGACCCGTTTACAAACATCGCCCAGTTCTCCAGACCTGTTCTCATAGTTCACGGTCTTGCCGATCGTTTGGCAGACCCTAGCGTGGCCGATCACCTTGAAAATAGTGGTCCTCGTGATAATCAGATAACGGTGCGAAAGATAGGGGCTGCTGGCCACCGTTTCCGCAACCATCAAAAAGAGCTGGAGGAAGTCATCACAAAGTGGTTAGTAGAGCAACTTAGCTAGTAGGCGCGTTGCACCAGAAAACAGTAATCCAAATGCATGATGCAAACGGGAGGAAATTCGAAATTCGAAGCACGAAGCACGAAACAAATACAAAATCCGAATTCTCAAATGTTCGAAACGTAACTATTCGAAAAAAGTTGTCTGGTGTTTTGGTCATTTGAATTTTGGTAATTCGAATTTGTTTCGGATTTCCACCAACAAGCAGCCATTAAACTGTCACTGAATATGACCGTGAAGGAGAAATATAATGGGAAAAAAATTGGTCGTGGTGGGCGGTGGTGCTGGAGGACCGAGTGCTGCTGCGAAAGCCAAGCGCGTTGACCCCGAACTGGAGGTGATCATACTCGAGGGTGGTGAGCACGTCTCGTTCTCAGCCTGACCCACACCCTATTACATCGGTGATGTAATAAGGGATGAGGCCAAGCTCATTGCCCGGACCCCTGAAGCTTTTGCCAAGTCCGGAATTGAGGTAAAACTTCATACCAGGGCAGCAGCCATCCGACCTGAGCAAAAGCGGGTGGAAATCTCTGACGGTGAGACCCTTGCTTTCGACTACCTGGTGGTGGCCACCGGTGCTACTCCTCGGCTACCAGGTGTACCCGGCCAAGACCTCGAGGGGATCTTCTGTTTGCGAAACGTCACTGATGCCATTCGCATAAGAAAATTCATTGATGAGAAGCGAGTTAAACGGGCTGTGGTAGTGGGTGCAGGCCTGATTTCTCTTGAAATGTGTGAAGCTTTCAGGCGACTGGGACTGGAGACCACTGTCGTTTATCGAAAAGATCTCCCCCTGAGAAGACTGGGGGAAGATTTTGCTGAACAAATTCTCACAGAACTTGAAACCAATGGAGTGGCCTTCATGGGGGAGACCAGTCTGGAAGGATTTGAGCCTACAGACACGGGAGGGATTATCGTCCACAGCAGTGGTGGTACTTTTGAAACTGATTTGGTGCTCCTCGGTCTCGGTGTGGTTCCTCAGGTTTCTCTTGCCTCTGAGGCTGGTTTAGGGATTGGCTCCACCGGAGCAATTTCTGTGAACAAGTTCCTGCAGACTAATATCCCTTATATCTATGCCGCCGGTGATTGCTGTGAGTGCTTTCATCGCATCAGCCAAAGGCCGGTTTATGCTCCACTCGGAGATATTGCCAACAAACAGGGTCGCATTGCCGGTGCCAACATCGGCGGCCAGAACCTTTCATTTCCGGGAATTGTGGGATCCACCTGCTTCAAGGTGTTCAATCTGGAGGTAGCCAGCACTGGCTTGACCGCAGAAGAAGCCAGGGAAGTGGGTCTAAAAGCAGAGGCGGTGACCATTCAAGGTGTCTCCAAAGCTCACAGCTATCCGGGGAGTCGTGAACTCCATATCCGGTTGGTCGCCGACACCGAAAACGGCCGGCTTCTCGGAGCCCAGGCTGTGGGAGGCGATGGTGTGGTCTCAAGAATCAATGGGCTTGCGGTTGCCCTGACCGGTGGCCTCTCCCTGGACGAGTTGGCCTATCTGGACCTGGCTTATGCCCCGCCTTTCTCCGGCGCTTGGGATCCGATACACATAGCGGCACAGAAGTTACTTAAGTGATATTTTACCGGTTTTGCCAGTTTCGTCAGTCTAGCCGATATGTGTATCAGCTCCTGAGGACTCACAATTTCAAGCCGCCAGTCCTAATTTTCTCGTTCCTCAAGCTATGTTACAATACCGAAGTCGAAACTGGCCGACTGGCTAGACAAGCATAACCGGCAAAACAAACTTTGTCTTCCAGTGTTAGACTGCAAATATGACCAAATAGCTGCAAGGAACCATCTTGAAAATTCTGCTCCACATGTGCTGTGCACCGTGTGCCGTCTATCCGCTTCAGGTTCTGGAGGATGAGGGCTCTAAGGTTTTCGGTTTTTTCTATAATCCCAACATCCATCCCTATCAGGAATATCGTCGCCGGTTGGAAACGGTTGAGCAGTTTGCCGGGCAGGTAGGCCTAGAGGTAATATACCGGGACGAATATGATGTGGTCAGCTTCCTGCGGGAGGTGGCGTTCCGCGAATCCAATCGCTGCCACTACTGCTACCACCTCCGGCTAAACGCAGCCGCCAAACTGGCCAAGAAAAGCCGCATGGATGGTTTTACCACCACCCTGCTGTACAGCAAGAGGCAGGATCACGAACTGGTTCGCCAGCTCGGCGCGGAAGCGGGTCAAGAACACGGGATCCCATTTGTCGATCGAGATTTACGTCAAGGTTGGCAAGAAGGCATACAGAAATCGAAAGAATTGAATCTTTATCGGCAGGGATATTGCGGCTGTATTTATAGCGAGCAAGAACGGTACCTGGGCACCCGTCGTTAGTGGTCCGTTGTCCGTTGCGTAGAAGGCATAGGGCATGGAGCATAGGGTTTAGACATACTAACCTGAGAATTGTGCCCTATGCTCTATGCTCTATGCGGCGAACGAAGTGAGCAACCCTACTCGTAAACAAACACCCGCTGGAGGGAAGGAGCCCGCAGCAGGCTATCTATCTGGCTCTGTATATCTCGTCGCTCTTGATCCGATTCCCACCTTCTCCAGTCATCCAAACTGCTCCAGGTACCGATCACCAAGTACTCATAGGGATCTTGCAGTGAGCGTAAGGTCTCACCGGAGATGTAGCCTTTGGCGTGCATAGCCTTGCTTCTTAGCCTCATCAGAAGACTACTCAATGCGGGTTCATTTTCCGGATCTATTCTTCTTTCTATTAGGACTCGAATGGCCATCATCACCCTCCTTTCTGCCTTGGCAACGCTAGCTAGTGTCCATCCGGAGTTCCCGACTGGACACTAGATAAACCTAATTTTTACTATACCACAGGGGATGAAGGAATCGAACGACAGCTACTATTCATCGAGAAGGGACTTTGAGAAGTACGACGTACCGCCTGGTGCCTCTAACATTCCCTTGGCAGTAAAAATACTGAGTTCCTGTAGTCTCCCCTCTCCGCCTATTGCGACTATGCCGGTAATTTCTTACCATCCAAGACGTCACGAAGAGTCAGAGAGGAAAGTTCTTCCATCAATCGCTCACTCATACGGAGCCAGATGTCACGAGTTGGGCAGTTTTTTTCGCGCTCGCAAACTTTGGGATCCTCAACACAATCCACCAAGGACAGACCCCCTTCAAGAACCTTTATGATTTGCCCAACGCTTATTTTGTCAGGTTTCCTTGCCAAAGTGTAACCGCCCCTGGCACCTCGGACGCTGCGAATGTACCCAGCGGCTTTCAGTGGAATAATTAATTGCTCCAAGTACTTTACCGAAAGGTCCTGACGGTTGGCGATCTCCCTAAGAGGAGTTGGGCCCTGATCGTGATGAGCAGCCAAGTCCAGCATCATTCGCGTGCCATACCTACCTCGAGTGGATATCTTCATGAACTCCTCCTAAACGTATATGAAATTAGTCGGATTATAACAATGTCACCCTTTTCTGTCCAGAGGACAAACTTTATCCGGGCTGGTTGCTTCTTGCTACCCTCTTTGTCATAATGCCAAGCGCCCCAACTGCAGAGATTTCTATGTGAGTCAACAATTACGTTCTGCTACTGAGCGAGAACCTATTGTTTGGGTGATAACTGGAGTGATGGATTAGTGAAGCATTGGTGCATCAGAAATTCCAAATCACAAATCACAAATATCAAATAAATCACAATGACCAAAATTCGAAATTCCAAACCTGTTTTTTGTTTTGGTCATTGAATATTGGAATTTGAGATTTGTTTGTAATTTGGTGCTTGGAATTTGAGATTTTGCAGTGTTCCAGTACTTCAAGACCATTAGCCAGCACTGGAGGACCAGGTTTTCTATAACTAAACAAGACTTGTCCATTCTAGGGGTGGAGACTATTAGATGGCAAAGACACCATCGCACCAGAAGATAAAAACCTATGTCCGAGAGGTGTATGCGAGGCTAGCTACTTCCGGCACAGCCAACGTGAGCCACGCTCCCATTGCCAGGGGGGAGGATCTTGCTCATGCTCTCGGCTATGACACCTCAGGATTATCAATCTCCAAGAAAGCCTGGGATCTTTTTGCCGGCTGCGGGAATCCGTTGCAGGAGATCAAGCTCGAACCTCATTGGACGGTCATAGATTTGGGCTGTGGTGTGGGTATCGACAGTCAGGTTGCTGCTCTTTCTCTGCAGCCACCAGGTAGGGTCATTGGCATTGACATCACTGTCGCCTTGCTCCGACAGGCCAAAGAGTATGCTAGCGCGCACCCGGGCTGTCACTGGATGGGAGGTGATGCTGAGCAACTTCCGCTGCGACCAGGATACGTAGACCTGGTTATTGCCAACGGCTCTTTTAACCTGATGCCCCAAAAAGGGCAAGCACTGGCAGAGATATGGAGGATTCTCAGACCCGGCGGCTACCTGGCGCTGGCCGATCTCATTGTCGTTGGGGAGATGGAGCCAATAACTGAAGGATTCGAGGACGCCTGGAGTTGGTGTGTAGCAGGAGCACTTTCAGCGGGCGAATACGACGTTCTCTTAAAGTCCAAAGGGTTTTCCTGGTGGGAGCTTAAAGAGAAAGGGAACTACGGTCCTTTAGCGGCCGCTCATTTGCTCGCCCGCAAAGGAGGGAAAAACTAGTCATTAAGCTTCGCGTCATTTGGCTCCGCCGTCAATACGCTTCTCTGTCATTTATGGTCACAAATTGAAGCTCCTTGCAGCCAGCTGCAGGGAAGCTTCGAAATGTAAGGTGTTTATACTATTTTATTGTAGTTTGCTCGCATTCCCCGCAGCAAGCTTCGGGTAATGCGCTCGCTGGAGCATTTTCACTATTTCCCTGGGTTGCAATATAATTGGGCGACCGGATCATAGCTTCGCAGTTAATGATGATCTTATTTAAAGCGACCTAATGACAACGTAGTGTTATGACAGCTTAGCGTAATGACCTAATGACCTAAGGGAGCTGAGCGCTATGCCTTTTACTTGTCTTCCTTCCTGAATGCGGAGTGCATTCTCTCCACCATAACGCTGGTGGAGATTTCCGGCACCAGGGGAATCCTGAGCACCTGCCCGCCAGCCTCTATTACATCTGGAGCTCCGACGATTTCTTCCTCCGACCAATCAGTCCCTTTGACCAAGACATCCGGTTTGAGCAGCCTAATCAGCACGAGGGGGTCAGGTTCAGCGAAGATGGTGACCCAGTCAACACAACCAAGGGCGGCAACCACCTCGGCTCGCTGACCCTCTGGCACAACCGGGCGACCTGGTTCTTTTATCTGCCGCACCGAACTGTCGCTGTTCACCGCCACAACCAAACAGTCTCCCTGCTCCCTCGCCTGTTGGAGCAAATGTATGTGTCCAATGTGAATAAGGTCGAAGCAGCCATTGGCAAAGACTACGCGCTTTTCCGCCTTCCGCAGCGAATCCACCTTCTCCTTTAGGGTATTGCGATCAAGAACCTTTTTGGCCGCATTCATCATAGTTTCTCCATCTTCTCCGCTGTGGGATATGAGATTTCAGATTGCGGATCTCGGATTTCGGATTGCAGATTGAAGCATGGAAATTACAAATCACAAAACTCAAATAACAAACAAATAACAATGACCGAAATTGTCCGCGCTTCGCTTGGACTCCCCACCCTGCGGGCGGGTCCCCAGTTTCAAAATTTCAAACCTCATATCATTTTAATAAGAGAGAATCCTAAATATGTTTGGGTCTTTGATTATTGGAATTTGAGATTTATTTGTAATTTGGTGCTTGGGATTTGGAATTTGGTTTGAGGATTACGGATTTGTGATCTCACATCTCACACCCCACATCCCGCATCCCATATTTCACTCCGCCACAGTTCGTGCAACAGTCAGGACTGCTACCTCTCTGGCCTCTCCATCCTTTTTCAACACCCGCACACACTGATTCACCGTTTCTCCGGTGGTCAGCACATCGTCCACAACCAGAATACCTTTCCCTTTAACTTTTTCATTCGACTTTAGACTGAAGGCACCTTTTACGTTTGCTGCACGCTGCCGGCGGCTCAGGCCGGTTTGTGGTTCAGTCCACCGCGACCGCTGCAGGCTCGCGTAGTCAACCGATATTTTCAATGCTGATCCCAACCTTCTTGCCAGCAAAGAGGCCTGATTGAAACCGCGCTGCCGCAGACGCTTTGGATGAAGGGGAACCGGAATAATACGGTCAATTTTGTGCAACCGGGCAAGGTGCTTTCCCGGTGCAGTCAACATTTGTGCCAGGGGTCTGGCAAGAGAGGTCCGGCCCCCATACTTAAAACGATGGAGGACCTCCCTGAGAGCACCTCGATAAGAGCCCGTCGAACGAGCCCGATCGAAATAGTGTATTCCAGCGAGACAGTCACCGCAGAGATGAGCGTTCGGGATTTCGGTTGCGTATGGAACCCCGCACACTGGACAGTACGGCTCCGAGATGAGTTCCAGAGTCCTCAGACAACCCGGACAAAAAGGTCCTGACCGGTCTGAGTGTAAGGGCTGACCGCAACCTGCACAGGTCGGCGGATAGATGAAAAGAGTTAGCTCTTGCACGAGCCTGGCTGCGAAGGCTGGTAAGCGATGGCCCCCTTTTTGTATATGGGCACCGGCTCTGCGGAGACTTGGTTTGTTTGCGGGCATAGTATGTAGCAAGCGGTATACTAAACTAGGCACTATCACGTCAGTACGCTTCGCTGTCATTCATAGTCATTAGGTCACTAGGTCGCTTTTTTACCTGGATCACCCCATCACAGCTTCGCTCCTATTGGTGATCTTATCTTTAAACCACCTAATGACGGGCGATCAGCCCAAATGACCCAATGACAACGAAGTGTTATGACAGCTTAGTGTAATTACTTACTGAGCTGAAGATGGCTACTCGATCTACGCCATACGTTCTACGATTGCTTGGGCGAACTCGGAGCATTTAACTTCCTCGGCTCCATCCATCTGGCGGGCCAGATCATAGGTAACTGTTCCAGCTGATACGGTGGCTTCCAATGCGGTCCGAATCAGATCACCCACCTCTTGCCACCCCATGTAATCAAACATCATGGCCCCGGAGAGAATGAGCGAACTGGGGTTGACCTTGTCTTGACCAGCATATTTGGGGGCAGTCCCGTGCGTGGCCTCAAACACAGCCACCTCATCGCCGATGTTGGCGCCCGGGGCCATTCCTAAGCCTCCCACCTGCGCTGCCAGGGCATCAGACAGATAGTCACCGTTCAAGTTTGGCATTGCCAGAACATCATACTCGTCCGGCCGCAACAGCGCCTGCTGGAACATCATGTCTGCAATTCGATCTTTTATGACCACCCTCCCCTGTGGTTGTTTGCCTCCGTGCTTTTCGTAGACATCCGCCTCGGAGATCGTCTGTTCTGCAAACTCCTCTGCCGCCAATTCGTAACCCCACTGGCGAAAAGCTCCTTCTGTATACTTCATGATGTTGCCTTTGTGCACCAGGGTAACGTTTTGATAGCCTTGATCAAGGGCATAACGAATGGCCCGCCTCACCAGTCTCTGACTGGCAAATCTACTCATGGGCTTTATCCCGATGGCCGATCCAGGCCTGATTTCCCGATTCAGGTGCTCGCCAATATAGCTCACCAACTGGTTGGCCTCAGGAGAATTAGCCGGCCACTCGATACCAGCATACACATCTTCCGTGTTTTCTCGGAACACCACCATGTCCACCTTTTCTGGAAAACGCACCGGCGCCGGAACTCCCTTGTAGTAGCGAACCGGGCGCACACAGGCATAAAGATCGAGAACCTGTCTGAGGGTAACGTTCAGGCTGCGGATGCCACCGCCCACCGGAGTAGTAAGTGGTCCTTTGATGCCCACTATGCATTGGCGCAGATTCTGCAGTGTTTCTTCCGGCAACCACTGACCGGTTTCTGCAAAAGCTTTTTCTCCAGCCAGCGCCTCCTGCCATTGAACTTTTCGCTGGCCTCCATATGCCTTTGCCACCGCAGAATCGAACACTTTGACGGCCGCCCGGGAGATATCGGGGCCGATGCCGTCACCCTCGATAACAACAACCATGGGGTTGTCAGGAACAGTCAAGGTTCCGTCATCATTTAGAGTGATCAATTGGCCTTTCTGAGTTGAACCCTCTGTACTCATAATTAGATCCTCACTTTTTTGGCTCACTTTGTTCGCCGCATGGCGCAAAGCGCTCAGCGCCTAGCGTCTTCACCGTCTCGGCTATACTCTATACGCTGTCGAATTTTTTCGCAAACCCCACTACTTGTCTTTCCTTAACACCAGTGCTCGCCACTCTTCCGTGGCTCGGCTGTCCACCACTTTAAAGTAATGAGCCTGGAAACATTTGGCAACCTCTTCCACCTGCTCGGCCAATATACCCGAGAGCAACAACAAGCCCTTATCAGAAACGTGCCCGGCCAGGTCATCTGCCATGTGAGTGAGGAGGGATGCGGTGAGGTTGGCTACCACCACATCAAAAGTCTGCTCCACCTGATCCAGGGGAGTAAGAGCGACCGACATGACCTCCCCAACGCCGTTTCTATCCACGTTGCGCTGTGCTGCTTCAAGGGCTTCAGGATCGATCTCCAGGCCCAAGACCAGCTGCGCCCCTTGGCGTGCAGCAACAATCCCCAAAATGCCGCTTCCAGTGCCCACGTCCAATACAGAAAAACTTGAATGGGCCTCTTCTGCTGAGACGCTGCCTAGAATGTGCTCGAGTATTTCGATGCAAAGAGCTGTGCTCGGGTGATTGCCAGTGCCAAAGGCCCGTTCCGGATCGATTTCTATAACAAACAGATTATAACTGGACTCATAAGACTCCCAACTGGGTTTCACCACAATACTGCTGCCGATCCGTATGGGCCTAAAAAAGGTTTTCCAGGTTTCTGCCCAATCTTCATTTTGCAGGTTTTCCTGAAGTACTTTCAGCGTCGGCAGTTCCGGGTACAGTTGCTGGAGGTCCTTGTAGTAACGGTGCAACTGTTTGAGGCAATATCGGGCTTCTTCGCCCTGGCGGCAGTACGCCTTGATCCAGTTGCCTTTTAACTCTACACCCCGGCTCGTTTGCTCCACCAGAAAGTTCGCCATAGCTTCCTGCACGACTTGCGGCGACCAAACAGACAGGCTAACCCAGCTCTCACCTCCGGGAGAATCGTCTTGCATCCTTCAACTCTCCTACTGTCGTGGGATCTTTGCTTAAAGAATTATAGGAGAAACAACAAGGTTCAGCAAGGCGGTGTGCATTTTCTTGGAAGGTCTTTTCTGAGAAAAGGGGTCCGCATATTACCCTTTGTCATTCTGAGTGTAGCGAAAAATCTTAGCCAAACCATTAGGAGATGGGATTCTTCGTCGTCCCGCCAAGGGCGGCACTCCTCAGAATGACATGTAAGAGCTAGCCCGGAGAGTCTGGTCTAACCCGGATATTTCATGAATTGCTGTCGCGTGACCACTAAGATGGGTGTGCCACCTGGCAACCGCAGGGTGTTGGTTCCGAGGC
>PPDG01000133.1 GCA_002899795.1 Desulfobacteraceae bacterium
ATGAAAAAACAACTTCGCCAGATTCAACGGAACGAACAAAGATGCTCAAACCAGCAAAGTCCCTCTCGCTCGTCAACAACGTTGGTTTATCTACCCACTTGGTGACATAGCCGTAAATTATATAGTCGGCCCCTGTGTCCGTTGCATAGGTTAGAGCATCTTGGACGTTCGTATTTTTTGATGAATCGAATTGGTCGTCTGTAACTACTGTTACATCAAGAGAGTGTTGGGCACATGCAGCAGCAAACGCATTGGTGAATCGCATACCAACACCAGAAAAATCTCTATGTTGATATGAAGGGTTTCTGAAAGGAAATACATAATATTTGGCGGTAATATCAGCTGTACTATCGGCACTTATTCCTGCACATCCGCCTATCAAGAATATCATGAGCAAGAAAACAGAGGGCCAGAGTAATCTTGTTTTCATTTATCTATCCTTCTTTGGATTTGAATATATAGCAAACTACACAAGCGAAATGAAGAAAACAACTAAGAATATCAGCAAAAACCATGCCCTGCCCGTGAGCAACTAGGGAGAAAGTAAGGTGGGGCAGCATGGCTGGGAAGGTGCAAACTGTAGATTACATCCCTTAATTCACACTTTACGCAATAGAGTATTTACCCCAGGATATGGTAGCTGGATCTCAAGAGGGAAAGTGTGGATTAAAGTATGTAATTTACACTCCCGTCAAAGATGTAGGCGAGTTTGCATGCTAACAATTAATCTTCATTCAGCCGCTGGGTCACCTAAAGATATATTAACTATTGCGAACTCCTCCATTTGAGGGGTAAAACCAAGTGGTTGGTGTGGAGAGAGACCAAGACAAATATAGCTGGAGGCCTCCAAACATACTATCTGCTTCCTGTGGTGTGTGGCTTATGAGTCTAGCACCTCATCGCTTGAGGTATCATCGAAAGAAGATTATAAATATGGGCTAATAAAGTAGAATATACTTCCATTAGGAGACCAGTAATGAGATATGGTCGATACTATCTGAGACGAGAGTGGATTTTTCTCCTGGGGTGGTTTCTTTACACTATTGGTTGCCCCAGCCCTAGTTCTGCCAACACCCCATGTGTACTCAGGGATGTTCGGACTGTTTATCAGAATGGACAATGGCACGTTGTGCTCACGGGTTCTAACGCTATGACGTACAGAACGTTTAAGGTGGTTGATGCTCTAGGAGTACAACTATTTGTGGATCTGATAAACACCTTGAATGAAATACCCCCATGGCCATTTGTATTCAACAACGAAGTCAGCGGCACCGTCAGCATTGTACAGCTCGTTCTTGAGCCTCAACCTCGAACCCGAGTCGAGATTAGCTTGACCAAGGATGCCCCTTACAGAATCACCCGCAGGGAAGAAAAGATTTTGGTCAGCATCGAAAAAGTTTCTCCTATATCCAAGGCTGAAGGAAGCCAGACTGAACCTGCTTCCGAAATAAAGGCTGACAGTCCCCAAACCACCACCAAGGAAGCACAAACAGCCGCCACTTCTCAGCTCTCCCCGGAAGAACCTCAACGGGTGGCAGAACAGACTCTGCCTTCTGCCAGTAAAATCTTGGCAATTGAGCCGGTGGAAATGGATGAAGATATTGATGTTCACATCATTGGCGATGGACGGTTTGATAAGTACGATGTGTCTTTGTTGTTTGAGCCCCCCCGATTGGTGGTGGACTTGTTAGGTGTAAAGTCAACTGGGGTAAAAGATGAGCTGATTCTGAGTGGGCCCTGGGCGAAAAGGTTAAGGGTAGGCCGGCATGCCGAAAAGGTGCGAGTGGTATTCGACCTTCGCTTTACTCCTAAAGGAGACCTCCCTTTTCAGGTAACTGTTGAGGAAGACCGATTGGTCGTCTCATTGCTTCCTGGACACAATATTCCGCCCCAGTAATCTTATTTTGATGGCCATGATGTAAAAATTACCCTTACAGAGGTGAGCAAATGAGCAAGCATGACAGCGTAGAAAAAGCTGTTGCCAAACTCCATGTACTGAGGGATTCCTGCACCGGAGTAATCAATTCAGAGAGGACCAACCCACATCTACTGTGGTTTCAGGGTGCAGAGGCCATGCTGATCGAAGCGGTAGATGATTTTCAAAAGGCGCTTAATGCAATGGAAAGTGGCGAAGCAGAGGAGACCTTTGCCTCAGAGAGAATCGAAGAGAAGTCTCCCGTTGAGAAGCCTGAAGTTGAAGAGAGGCCAGAGACCAAACACTAGAAGACTACAATTCTCAGGATGGAGAGTGGTGTGAACTTCGGGTGAGAACGCTTACTTTCAACTTAAGCGGAAATCAGCAAATCACCTTTGAAAAGGCAGCTTTTAGAGCAGATCTTTGCCATTACAGCTCATCGTGTGGCTTGCGTGCAAGAGCTTGTAATTTTATCTTTTTTCTATTACACTTCGGGGAGTTGAATACTCATCCTCTTTAGGTCATCGGCCCTGCTACAGGCGAACTTCGATAAAGCATATGGACTTCAGCGCTAGCAAGATACGCCCTGGCAATGTGTGAATTGTCTAAGAGGGAAAAGGGCTCAAGTCGTGCCAGTGCTAATGCAGTAACTTTTCAAGATTCCAAACTACCTCTGAAATGGCAGCTATATTGAAAAATATAATAAGAAAGCTTGCCAGGAATAAAGATCTTCCGGAAGACACTGCTGAGATTGGCGTCCACGCGGACGACAAAGAAGATGAGATCCTTGATCTGG
>PPDG01000340.1 GCA_002899795.1 Desulfobacteraceae bacterium
AGCAAGACCTTCCCCCAGAGCGCATTGCTGTTGTTATGGGCGCGGGTGCGGGCGGAGTTTTTGAGGCAGAGCGATACCGCCGTCAACTCTATGAGGGAGAGTTACGTCTGCGCCCATCGCTGCTTATGCCTTTCCCGGCTTGCAACCTGACGGATGCAATTGCCAATTTCTACGGCTTCCGCGGACCTCGATCCACCATTGCCACAGCTTGTTCTTCCAGTGCTACCGCTATCGGCTATGGCGCAGATCTCATTCGTTCAGGTGGGGCAGATGTGGTAATTGCCGGGGGTGCTGAGTCTCTTTCGGAGCTGACCTTTTCCGGATTCAATGCGCTCCGCTCCGTGGATCGCTCCACCTGCCGACCTTTCGACAAACATCGGGAAGGGTTGGTGTTGGGTGAATGTGGCAGCATTCTGGTGCTGGAGTCGCGGCGACGTGCGGAGGCTCATGGCATACCTGGTTATGCTCGGGTGCTGGGATATGGCATTTGCGCCGACGCTTACCATATGACCTCTCCAGACCCTCAGGCGGAAGGAGCAGAGAGAAGAATGGCCAATGCACTCAAAAGTGCGGGGGTATCCCCAGAGGCAGTAGATTATATCAACGCCCACGGCACAGGGACGCCGATCAATGATAGAGTGGAAACCATAGCTATCAAGCGGTTTTTCGGCAAGAAATCCGAGTCGATCCCGGTAAGCTCTATCAAGTCAGCCCTCGGGCACTGTCTCGGGGCAGCCGGGGCAGTGGAGGCTGTTGCTACCATCCTGTCCCTCTATCACGGGGTGCTCCCTCCCACATTAAACTACCAGGAACCAGATCCTGATTGTGACCTGGATTATGTGCCGAACGAGGCCAGAGTTGCTGATATTCAGGTGGCGCTTTCCAACTCTTTTGCCTTCGGCGGCAACAATACCACCCTAGTGTTTGGAAGTACTGATCTATAAAATCGAAAAAGGCCATGGCAAAAGTAGCTGTCAAGGTAACCGGCATAGGCATGTTGAACGCTCTGGGTATCGGCAGATCAACCTATTGGCATCAACTGCTGAAAGCTACCCCGGGGATAGCACCAATCCAAGGGTTTGATACCGACAAGTACGCCAGCAATCTCGGGGCGGAGATACAAGGTTTCGAGGCAAAGGACTTTATGTCCCCGCGTTTTTACCGCAGGTTGAGTCGATTATCCCGCCTGGCTGTGGCCGCCAGTATCGAGGCCATCGAGGATAGTGGGCTGGAGATATCGGACCAGAATCGTCACCGGATCGGGGTAGTCTTTGGCACTGCTTTTGGCAGCACGAACCAGACGGATGCATTTTTCGTGAGTCTTTTGGATCATGGTCCGCAGGCGGCTGAGCCCATACTCTTTCCTGATACGGTTCCCAATGCACCGACCAGTCACGTGGCCATGTATCACCGCTTGCATGGTCCCAATAGCACCTTTTGCCAAAATCATCTGTCTGGCGAATGTGCCTTGGCCTACGGCCTCTCCTTGCTGGAGCAGGATCAGGCGGACGTTGTGGTGGTAGGGGGTGTGGACGAACTCTCCAGCATCCTGTTTCACAGTCTTGATTCAGTTCGGGCCCTGAAACCCATCCACCAGCAAGGACCGCTCCAAACCAGCCACTTTCCACCAGGTAAAGGGTTTATCCCCGGTGAAGGAGCCACCTGTATAGTGTTGGAGCGGACCGACGTGCCAGCAAGGCAACCGAGGAATACTTACGGAACTGTTCTGTCTTTGCAACTCACCAGCGGAGTCAGCAACCAGGGTCACTATGAGGTCGATGGCAAGGCGATGGCCGAGGGCTTGCGGGCCGCACTGAAGGAAGCCAAGATTGAAGCGAAAGACATTGGTATACTAGGGTTGGCGGCAAATGGGGTTGACGAACTTGAAAGAGGAGAAGCTCTGGCCCTGGAGGAGGTCTTTGGTCCCCAGTGGCATCAGATCCCTCGCATTCCCCTCCGATATTTTGTGGGAGAATTCGGCAGTGGAGGTCTGCTCACAGCGGCAACTATTCTGCTTTCTTTGGCCGAAGGTACTGTGCCGCCGACTGTGCAAGGACCTGAGCTTACCGGTCTGGCCGGAAAATCTCAAAGATTCGCTCCAGTGAAAAAGGAGCCTCTTGTCGCCGGGATAGCCATTGGTTCTACTTTTGGGGGAGGAAGTGCCTGCATTATCTTTGGGAGGCAGCAGGGCAAATAGACAACTCTAATGTGCAATTGCAGGAAATCCGAAATTCGAATATCGAAATCCGAAACAATGTTCAAATTCTCAAAATTCAAATGACCTAAACTGTCAAGATTCAGTCAAAACTGTTTCGAACATTGGAACATTCGTATTTTGAATTTGTTTAGTGCTTCGTGCTTCGTATTTCGAATTTGAATAAATGTTACAGACTGAATTGATCCATTGTCGGTTGAGTCAATTAGAATTACAGGCATCTAATGAGGGATCCGGATAAACGATGCGTATTCTCTTGATTTCACCAAATACAGAAATGCTTCCTGATCCGGTCTTTCCCCTGGGGCTGGCTTTTTTGAGTGGTGCGCTCGAGCATAGCTCCCACCAGCATGAAATACTGGATCTCTGTTTCACAGAGGACTATGGGGAAGCTCTGGATCAGTCGGTGGCCGATTTTGCACCCGAGATAATTGGACTCTCCCTACGCAATGTCGATAACGTGGCCTATCCAAATACCCATTCCTAC
>PPDG01000244.1 GCA_002899795.1 Desulfobacteraceae bacterium
ACAAATTCATTGTTGCATGGACTCGACACTTGCCCACCTCACCTTCAAAAGGACTACTGTAGACCGTCAGCGCCGTATCAGAAAGAGACGCTGTGGTTAGATGTTGCATCACCATGCGAATCAAGAAGGGGTAAACCTTCTCAAGCAGTGGCCGCGGCTCAGAAATATACCCAGCGCTAAACTCCATTAGCCAATCCAGGGAGCCGACCCAGGGTGGGGTCAGCGCTGTGTTCAAGACGATCAAGTGGCTCAGTTTTTCAGCAATCCGCATACCGGCTGCCGCACCAATTGGCCCACCCCAGTCATGGATAACCAACGCCATATCTTCAAGCTGCATCGCAGCGACAAATAACTGGAGTTGATCGGCCAGGTAGAGGGGACCGACCGCGCTGCCATCGCCCGGGCAACTGGATTGCCCGAAGCCAATATGAGTCATGGCAATACAGCGAAATTCGCTACCTTCATCGCCACACAAATCTTGAATGATATATCGGTAGAGATACGCCGATGTGGGATAACCATGCACCAGTAACAGGGGTTTCCCCTTCGGGTTGCCCAGGTCATAGAAATGCACGCGATTACCGTTGGGCAGTTCCAGTAAACGGTCGGAAAAGGCAATATCAGGCCGGGACCCGCCATCGCTACAGGCCGCTAGAATACAGGAGAAAACCAGAAACCCCAGAACCGAACAAAGGCTGTGAAGACGTGAATAGTGTTTAGATTCCAGAGACATCAATAAGCCAGTTATCAGCCTCTTAAAATCGACATGAGGCTAATTGTCACTGGCTAAGGATTCACGCAGCCTCTGCCAGTATCCCTTGCCCGAACTCTGACGCACCACTGGATTCGATTGAGAACTTCTCGCGCATATCTGAAAGGGGCGTCTCCCAATGATCCGCCCAATTGATGCCAAACAAAGGCTTTGCACGGCGGCCCGTATCATAGCCACTGCTGAAGGCGCGGATAAATTCGTCAACTCTCTGGTCCCGGCGCAGTACCTGCTTCAGCATAATGAGAGAGTACAAAAATATAAAAAACGGTGGGCTACGCAGTTGTCCGCAGTAGAAACCTGCAAGGCCGACTTCGCCTACCTCGTCGTTGGCCCAACCTGTCATGACGTGCCAAATGTCATGCGTTTGAAACAGGTGGTTAAGCAACCAGTCTGAATCTTCTTCAAGCGGCACATCTATCAGATTCGGGTCGATTCCCCGGTTGTGGCAATGCTCTGAAAATACTTGCCCCAGAGTACCAAAAGGTAATGTTTCAAGCTCCTCGAGTACAATGGGTGCGATATTGGCTTTCTCAAGCATTGGCTTGTCGACAGCTATGGTGTCCTGCAGAAAGCTCAAGGTTTCTTCCCACCGTGCCAGTCGCCGACCGAAGCGTGACCTGGCAAAACCGATTTCAATGATTGCGACTTCCGATATGATATCGTCATCGGTCTTGCTGCGCATAAAACGCCACACAGCAAGCGCGTATCTGAATGGATTTTTGGTAGCCGTAGCGCTATAGCTATATTCTTGATCAGACATACAAGCCCCACTTATCAATCGGATCGACCATATTATGGTGAAGGATTGCCCAATTTATTCAACTCGGGTTCACGAAGGTGATTAAGGCCGACCAATAGCGGCGCTATCTAATTGATATTAAAAGTATTATCTAAAGTTGTTGAGCTCGCAATTTTGCCCCTTTGCCCCATAGCCTTCAGCTTTATTCGCCTGTTTAAAGGAGAATGTGCGGGGCAGAGAGCACGAGGGCTGGTCTGCCATTTTTCCACCGGGCGCTGCTCCGTGCCAGTGCGAGACAGTGATCCTTAACAACTTCATCTTTCCGCCGGGAGCGCTGGCAAGGCGCCTTGCCGGGATTGTGGCGAACGAAGTGGGACAACCTGTCAGCGTACTTCAAGTACCCTCAGGACATTCGCCGGGTGATTTATACAACGAATTCCATCGAAGCTGTGCACCGCCAGTTCCGGAAGTTGACCAAGACCAAAGGCGGCTTCCCAAACGAGGATAGTCTGCTAAAACTACTTTATCTATGGTCTCAAAATGCTAGCAAGAAATGGACGATGCCGATCCAGGGCTGGAACATTGCGCTGTCGCAGCTGGCCATCTTCTTCGAGGGCCGGCTTGATGGCGTACTGGATCTGTGATCAGATGATTAACGAGGAATTACTGTGACACAGAATTCTGAACACTCCCTCTAAAGTGAGTTCGCAGTGAAAGCTGCTGAACCGGATTTTCTGCTGTATATTGCCTGGTCTGCCTGGAACACCCAATCACCATGGAGACAGATCCTTGAAAAGACTACTGATGTTATCCGCCGTAGCTGCCTTGCTTTTACCTGGTACGTCAATGGCTGTTACGCGTACTGACCAGAACTTAAACGATACTGGTGACATCCTAGCTCGCTCTGCGAAGCACACCAATATCGAATACGAGGTCATGGTGCAACGCGCCACTCAAGCAGCCATCTATTACATGCCTGCCGTTGCTCAGATTGACTTCATTAAGGCTACCAGGCGAGCCGGTGGTGACTACGATACGGTGAACTTTGTAACTAAACCCTTCGGTTCAGAGAAAGGATTCCTGACCGCTAACGACACCACAGCGTATGCGTGGGGGTCTATATCTACCAAGAAAGGCGCGATGGTCGTTGAAGTGCCGCCGATGACTGACAAGATAGACTAGT
>PPDG01000471.1 GCA_002899795.1 Desulfobacteraceae bacterium
TCGCTAGGCTCGCGCCATAGCACCCCATCTGCGGCTGTGCTCGCCTCGGCCAGGATCTCACGTACGGTGAAGTACGCTTCGTCCTGACCGAGCCTGTGCTAAACCACATCTGGTGCACTCTAGCGCGTTTTTCCTCGGAGTAGGTCTGGCAACGTTAGGGTTTAGATAGCCAACGATTTCTTACCGCAAATCGTTATCAGTAGGCCACATTTGGAAGGTAAGGGAGTATTGCAAAACTTCCAATGTGTCTTACGCCTCCGATTATAACCTATAGATCGGACGATCTCCCTTCTGCTCGTAATAGGGCATCATCTCAGGTACATATTCGGCGAGTTTTTTCTCGCGATTTTCCGGAGACGGGTGGGTACTGAAAAATTCGGGGGGACCTTTACCGCCGACCTGGGCCATCTTCTGCCACAGGGTGATCGCGGCCCGCGGATCATAGCCCGCTTTAGCTGCCAGCTCAATGCCGATACGATCCGCTTCCGACTCCGCCGTCCGGCTGTTTGGTCTCTGGACAGCCAGCGCCGCGGCCAGCGCCGCCGGGGTCAAGGAGGGGCGCATCGCCAAATCTGCTGATTAAGAATTAAGGATTCTCAGAAGATTATGGTACTATAGGAAATTGATAATAATACCATTAGCACGAACGGCTATGAACAAATAGTGGGGAGCTAGACTATGAAAAACGTCCAGATGGAAGTCAAGGGCAACAACCTCATCATCACCGTAGACCTAACCCAAGATCACGGTCCTAGCAAATCAGGTAAGACCATTGCAGTTGCAAGCACCCTTGGCAATGTGAACGTGCCTGGAGAGGAATTTAGCCACATTAAAGTGGGCTTGAACGTATACAAGTACGAGTAGAAACTAGTCCTGTTAGCTCTGAAGTTCCGTTTCGGCACGATCAGCACGGAGGTTGCGGCGATGAAAGAACTAGTTAAATGCATGGCGGAGGCGCTGGTGGACGATCCAGCTCAGGTGGAAGTAACAGAGATCGCTGGAAGAGATACTTCAGTGATTGAATTGAAAGTAGCCAAGGAGGACATGGGAAAGATAATTGGCAAGAAAGGGCGCAATGCCCAGGCCATGCGGACCCTTTTAAACGCAGCTTCCGCTAAGCTTAGAAAGCGTGTGGTTCTTGAGATTATTGACCAGTGAGGCTACTA
This sequence comes from Desulfobacteraceae bacterium, assembly GCA_002899795.1. Classification (GTDB taxonomy): domain Bacteria; phylum Desulfobacterota; class Syntrophobacteria; order BM002; family BM002; genus BM002. Next base: position 1,167 of record PPDG01000471.1, read on the forward strand.
TGCTCGTTCAACATTTGATGAATTATATAAACTCCTACCCAATCACTCCTAAAGTTTATATTACATCCCTTAATTCACACTTCACCCCCAAAAACCTGGCACAAAATGTGGGACATACTCTGAAGTAGCCTCATTTTAGATTAAAGTATGTAATATAGGGTTTATTCTTCCATAAAAGCAAATCTCTTGCTCCGGCTGGAGTGCCGCAACTTAGTCAGGGCCTTGGCCTGAATCTGGCGAATGCGTTCACGCGTCACCCCAAACTCATCCCCCACCTCTTGAAGAGTATGTCCCGTGTCCTCCCCAATTCCGAAACGTCTCCGCAAGACCTTCTCCTCACGAGGGGTTAGGGTGGCAAGAATCACCTGAACTCGCTCGGCCCGATCCTTCTGGATCGCTGCCTCTTCCGGGGAAACGCTACCTTTATCGGCAATGAAGTCACCCAGGTGGGAGTGCTCTTCACCCATTGGAGTCTCCAGTGAAATGGCGTTCCTTCTTCGGGCAATCTCAAGTGCCTTCTTCACTTTCTCTATGGGTAGTTCCATCTTCCTGGCAATCTCATCAGGGGTTGGACTCCGACCGATCTCCTTGGCCAGGTCTCCAGAACTCCGGATCACCTTGTTGAGCACCTCACCTATATGAACGGGTAGTCGGATCGTTCGAGCCTGATCTTGAATAGCGCGGGTGATTCCCTGCCGTATCCACCAGGTGGCGTAGGTGCCAAACTTATATCCCCTACGGTAGTCGAACTTATCCACAGCTTTCATGAGGCCGATATTTCCCTCCTGGATTAGGTCCAGAAACTGAACTCCTCTATTGATATACTTCTTAGCGATACTGATGACCAGACGCTGGTTCGCCTCCACAAACTCATTTTTGGCAGCCTCTATCTCTTCGCGAGCGTGAAGAACCTTTTTTAAATCCTGTTTGAGGGCGACCTTTTTTTGACTAATTTCGATCCGCTTGGCGATCTGAATCTCTTCTTCTCGAGTCAGAAGGGAGAACCGCCCCACTTCCTGGAAGTAAGGATGAACGGGATCATTCCCATGCCCCTCTTCAAGGCGAAGATTTCCCTTGGCCCCGGGGCTCTTCTGCTCTCCCAAATTCGCCTCCTTATCTTGCTTTTCTTTATTATAAATCTTCCACCTGTCTTTCTCTAGATTCTTCAAAACCTGTGAGTCCTTAAGCCTCATGATTAGAAAAGTGCAGTTTTCAATGGTAATGGTTCCGATGGCCTAATACAGAAAAGTTTCCTTTGGCTCAGCGAGGCCTGCGAAAATAAAAAGGGCATCTCGTCTAATCTCGGCGAGATGCCCTAGATAAGCGTGTTGCTGCCAACTAAAGCTTGGTGACGTTCACTGCAGCAGGGCCTTTTTGGCCCTGTTCCACATTAAAAGTCACGCTGTCGCCTTCATTGAGAGATTTGAAACCCGTTGCGTTGATCCCTGAGTGGTGAACAAATACATCCGGGCCTTCTTCTTGCTCGATGAAGCCGTAGCCTTTGCGCTCA
>PPDG01000181.1 GCA_002899795.1 Desulfobacteraceae bacterium
GGTAAGCGTGGAGTTGATCACGCCGATAGCGATGGAGAAGGAGTTGCGGTTTGCCATTCGAGAGGGAGGCCGCACAGTGGGCGCCGGTGTCATCAGTGAGGTTATAGAATAGATCTCGGATTGCGGATTTGGGATTTACACATAGTCGGGAAAGAACATGCGTATTATCGTAACCTTGGCCTGTTCAGAGTGTAAACGGAGAAATTACACGACAACCAAGAACAAGAGGACTACCCCTGAGAAGTTGGGGTTCCGTAAATATTGCCGATACTGCGGACATCATACCCTGCACCGCGAGACCAAATAGGATGCTCTTCAACTGGAGTTCAAGGGTAGAGGTGCGCATATGGGTACAAGCTCGCTCGAAGCTGGACTCATGTGAGCGCGGTTGAGCCCATTTGGCTGAATGCGGCCGGGATGAGACTATTTTCAGAGCATTGTTGCTACAGTTATTTAATCAGACCGTTATTTCTGCAGGCCAGTAGCTCGAACGGCTAGAGCGCCGGACTCCAAATCCGGATGTTGGGGGTTCGAGTCCCTCCTGGCCTGCCATTTATTTTTGAGATTATGGCGAAGTCCAAAAAGAAAAAGAAGAAGAAATCTGCTGCTCCTGCACAAGCTGCTACCGACAAGTCTCAGGCCGTGGCAGTGGCGGAGAGTAAGGTACCCAAAAAGCGTAAGGCTGTTGCCAAACCGAGCGTGAAAGAGAAGGCTTCTGGTACGATAGAGACGATCCGCCAGTTTCTCCGCGAGGTTCGGATTGAATTGTCCAAGGTAACATGGCCCACGCGTAAGGATACCATTGCCTCCACTTCGGTGGTGCTGGTTATCGTGTTTTTGATAGGGGCATTTTTGGGTATTGTAGATCTCGGCCTGTCCAGGATTATGCGGATATTGCTCAGTTAGCCCAGATTCATGAAACATCCGGGCTGGTACCGAGCGGCAGGTGTTTTTTTCCAAGACTTGTGCAGTTGAGGATTGCTGGCGGCTGAGAATTTGCGGCTCATCTGGCCAAACAATGATCGGAGATGAATTTGTAATGCAGTGGTTCATAGTTCATACATACTCCGGATACGAGCAAAAGGTTAAAGCTGCCCTGGAGGAGCGCATCAAGTCACTGGGAAAAGAGGATCTTTTTGAAAAGATCCTTGTGCCCACTGAAAAAGTGGTGGAGCTTGTCAAAGGGGAAAGGAAGACTTCTGCTCGCAAATTCTATCCGGGTTATATTCTCGTGCGCATGGAACTGAACGATGAAACCTGGCACATAGTAAAAAACACCCCGAAAGTAACTGGATTTATCGGGGGCAAAGATAAACCAACCCCGCTCAGTGATGAAGAGGCACAAAACATCGTCGAGCAAATGACCGAAGGTGCACTCAAACCTAAGCCCAAGTATCTTTTTGATCGCGGTGATGAGGTGAGGGTCATCGATGGTCCTTTTTCCAATTTCAACGGTGTGGTGGATGAAGTGAGTCCTGAAAAGGGCAAAGTGCGGGTTTTGGTGAGCATATTTGGGCGTTCTACTCCGGTGGAGCTAGATTTTGTCCAAGTAGCTAAAATATAACGAATTTCACTGCGGATACCGAGCGGCAGGATGGCGTGGTCGCAAGGCTATGAACATGAACCACAGAGACATTGTGATATAGCGGCTGGCTGCAAACACCGAGCGATTTTGATGTTTTCCTCGACGCTATGCCTCGCGAATGGCCTCTGTGGTTATTCATGTTGCCCCCATGTTTCTGCTGGCTCAGGCCAGTGACGAGCAGACTTTGGTAATCAGGAGAGACGACGTATGGCAAAAAAAGTAATTGCGAATATAAAATTGCAGGTTCCCGCTGGTCAAGCCAACCCCTCTCCCCCTATCGGTCCCGCTTTGGGTCAGCACGGGGTGAACATCATGGAATTCTGTAAGTCTTTCAACGCCAAGACCCAGGGAGAAGAGGGCATGATAATCCCAGTGGTCCTTACAGTCTTTGCTGACCGTTCCTTTACCTATGTGACGAAAACGCCCCCTGCTTCGGTGCTGCTCAAAAAGGCAGCCAAGATTGCCAAAGGATCCAGCGAACCCAACCGCGACAAGGTGGGGCAGGTCAATCGCAAACAAGTGGAAGAGATTGCCCGTCTAAAAATGCCAGACCTGAATACGGCTAGCCTGGAGGCAGCGATGAAAATCATCGAGGGAACCGCCAGGAGCATGGGCATTACAATAGAATAGGCCTGGAGAACCAATATGGCTAAAAGAGGAAAGAAGCATAGGAAAGCCAGAGAGAGTGTTGATTTTTCCCAAAGATACGAGTTTGTTGATGGGGTGAAGCTTGCTCTGGAGTGTGCCTTTACCCGTTTTGACGAAAGCGTTGATTTGGCTGTTCGTCTCGGGGTGGACCCGCGCCGCGCGGATCAAATGGTGCGCGGCACTGTGGTGCTTCCCAATGGTACCGGGAAATCAGTACGAGTCCTGGCCTTCGCCAAGGGGGAGAAGGAAAAAGAGGCACGCGACGCGGGTGCAGATTATGCCGGCGGCGATGATCTTATCGACAAGATTAAAGGTGGATGGCTTGAATTCGACAAGACTGTGGCAACCCCTGACATGATGGGGGCTGTGGGCAAAATTGGAAAGATCTTGGGGCCTCGTGGTCTTATGCCCAATGCCAAATTGGGCACGGTCACCTTTGAACTTGGCAAGGTCGTCAAAGAAATTAAGGCGGGCAAGATAGATTTTCGTGTGGAGAAATCCGGCATCGTCCACGTTCCGGTTGGCAGGGTTTCCTTTGGGGCAGACAGGATTCTAGAAAACATTGTCACATTCATGGATAGCATAGTGCGCATGAAGCCGGCGGCCAGCAAAGGTACATACATACGCTCCATTGGCATTTCCACCACCATGGGACCGGGAATAAAGATTGATCCGGCCAATGTTAAGGTATTGCTGACGTAAGCAAGCATTCGGCCTTCAGCACTCAGAAAACAGCTGAGAGCTGATGGCCGACAGCTGATAGCTAACAAATAGGACACTCGAGCCCAGTCGGCCGGATGATTAGTAAAAATTGACTGCCGAGGCGAAACGTTGATTCGTCGAAGACAGTAGGTGCCTAGCCAGCCCAAGACACAAGATGTTAGCAGACACTTTAGTAAGGTAGCTCTAACTCCTGGGTGTGGCGAGGGGATAATTGACTCTGGGTCAGCCTACCGAGACTGAAACAGGCAATCCGCCCCTGAAAATCTGGCACCTCCCGTGACTTTGTCAGAGCACGACTCAAAATCGCGCTGGCAGACGAAAGGAGGGGAGAAGAGAATTGAACCGGCAAGAGAAAGAAGCAATGGTGGACGAGCTCCACGAGAAGTTGGAGCGGTCCAAAGCAACAATTCTAACCGATTATCGTGGTCTCAAGGTAACGGAGATCACCGAACTGCGTTACAAGCTCAAGGAAGCGGGCATAGAATACCGGGTGGTTAAGAACAGCCTGACTCGGTTGGCACTTCGGGGTACTGCGGCCTCAGTGCTCGAGGAACACCTCATCGGGCCCAATGCCCTCGCCCTTTGCTACGATGACGAGCTGACGCCGGCGAAGGTGTTGCTGGAATATGCCAAAGGCAATAACAAGCTGGAGGTCAAAGCGGGAGTACTAGCTGGCAGGCTGATGCTTCAGGAGGACATGAAAAAGGTTGTCACCTTGCCCTCCAAAGAAGTAGTGCAGGCCCAACTTCTTGGGATTATGGCATCGGTGCCCTCGAAGTTGCTGGCTGTGATGAATGCTGTGCCCAGCGAATTTGTCGGGGTGCTCGCAGCCGCACCGAGGGATCTTCTGGGAGTGCTCAAGGCCATTGAGCAGAAGGGTACACCAGAATCATAATTTGAAAAAAACGTGATTGTGCGAACAGATATTAAGAACGATAAAGGAGTAGAAACATGGCGAAGGCGAAACTGACCAAAGACGATGTCAAAGAATACATCAAAAACATGCCGGTGTTTGAGCTGGCCGAGTTAGTAAAAGAGTTGGAAGAAGAACTGGGAGTCTCCGCAGCGGCACCTATGGCTGCAATGCCCATGGCTATGCCGGCAGGAGTTGCGGCGGCTGGTGCTGAGGCTGCTGAGGCAGAACAGACCGAGTTTGATGTGGTGATCACTGAAGTGGGTGACAAGAAAATCCAGGTGATAAAAACTGTACGCGCCGTCACCGGCCTGGGTCTGAAGGAGGCCAAGGCTTTGGTGGATGAGCTGCCAGGAACAGTGAAAGAGGGTGTGTCCCAAGATGAAGCCGACGATGTGGTCAAGCAGTTGGAAGAAGCTGGCGCCACCGTCGAAGTGAAGTAGCCTGCACCTGGTTGAATAAAAGGGTGGACCCCGCTCGTGAGAGCGAATCGCTTTTGCGTTCACCTCAATACTTTCGAGCCATCCAAAGATGACCGAGTGATATCGCGGATGGCCGGATACCTGAACTTGGTGGTTTCCGTCCCTGTTCTCTTTGACGAGGGGCCGGAAGCCCCCTCCGTCGTCGCTTTTGGGTCAGCTATCGTGACCCAAAGCCGGGTGATGGAGCCAGCGCCAAAGGTGAGAAAATATGGCAACCTCATTGGCTAATGACTATCGAGTGCGGAAGAGTTTTGGCAAGATCAAACACATAGTCGAGATCCCAAACCTTATAGAGATGCAGAGAGAGTCCTATGAACGGTTTCTGCAACAGGAAGTGGATCCCGATGAACGCGTCGACAAAGGTCTGCAGGGCGTCTTTAAAGGGGTCTTTCCCATTCGCGACTTTAGTGGGACTGCCTCTCTCGAGTTTGTCCGCTACAGCATTGGCAGAGTCAAGTATGATGTGGAAGAGTGTTTGCAGCGGGGGATGACGTACGAGGCACCAATCAAGATCACGGTGAGGCTCGTGGTCTACGATGTGGACAAGGACAGTGGTGCCAAGCACATTCGGGATATTAAAGAGCAGGAGGTTTATTTCGGTACCATACCGTTGATGACCAACAACGGTACCTTCATTGTCAACGGCACTGAACGGGTGGTGGTTAGTCAGTTGCACCGTTCTCCAGGTATTTTCTTCGACCACGACAAAGGCAAGACCCATTCAAGCGGAAAGCTTCTCTATTCTGCCAGGATCATCCCCTTGCGCGGCTCTTGGATCGATATGGAATTCGACCCCAAAGACATCCTCCACGTGCGCATTGATCGACGACGCAAGTTTCCAGTCACCATCCTGCTCAAGGCTTTGGGCTACAGTGCTGCTGAGCTACTCGATTATTTTTACCAGTCCGAACGCGTTTATCTCAGAAAGGATGGGGTGGGCAAGCTGCTGGATGATGAATTTCTGGCAGGTACGCGTTCACCGCTAGATATCACTCACCCGAAAAGTGGGAAAGTTCTGGCCAAGAAAGGAAGAAAGCTGGGAGTCAAGCTTATCCAGCAGCTCAAAGAGTCGAAGATTGCCGAAATTCCATTTCCGGATGAGAACCTGGTGGGTCGAGTGGTCGGGCGTGATGTGGTGGATGAGAAAACCGGAGAGGTACTTATCCAGTGCAATGAAGAGCTCACCGAGGAACATTTGCTTACCTTGCGGGCCCAGGGCATGGAGTATTTGGACTTGCTCCACATGGAAGGCGCCGACGTGAGTCCGTCTTTTCGAAATACCCTTGCTGTTGACAAGGTTGAGGATTCAGAGACGGCGATTCTGGAAATCTATCGGAAACTACGGCCCAGCAATCCCCCCACCCCTGAGGTGGCAGCCGAGTTTTTCAAAAATCTCTTCTTTAGCCCTGATCACTATGACCTTTCCGAGGTGGGGCGGCTGAAGCTGAATCAACAGCTGGGAAACGAGGATTTGCCGCTCAGTCACCGCACCCTCACTGAGGATGACATTTTCAGGGCTGTAAAACGCCTCGTCAAGACCAAGGACACCCAGGGGGCAGTGGACGACATCGATAACCTGGGCAATCGGCGGGTGCGTGCGGTTGGGGAACTTCTGGAAAACCAGTATCGGATTGGGCTGGTCAGGATGGAGCGGGCTATCAAGGAACGCATGAGTCTTCAAGAGATCGAGACCTTGATGCCGCATGATCTTATCAATGCCAAGCCGGTATCAGCAGTGGTCAAAGAGTTTTTCGGCACCAGCCAACTGAGCCAGTTCATGGACCAGACCAATCCTTTGAGTGAGATTACCCACAAGCGGCGACTAAGCGCTCTCGGACCCGGAGGCCTTACGCGAGAGCGGGCTGGCTTCGAGGTGCGTGACGTCCATCCCACTCACTACGGGCGCATATGTCCCATTGAAACCCCGGAAGGTCCCAATATCGGTCTGATCGTCTCGTTGAGCACGTACGCCCGGGTGAACAAGTTCGGCTTCATCGAAACTCCTTATCGCGAGGTGGCAGGCGGCAAAGTGTCCAACAATGTTGCCTATCTGAGCGCCATGGATGAGAAAAAACAAGCCTTTGCCCAGGCCAATGCTCCTCTGGACAGCAAGAGCAAATTCGTCAGGGAACAAGTTTCCTGCCGGCTGGAGGGCGAGTTTCTAATGGTCCGTCCCGACGAGGTGGAATTCATGGACGTGAGTCCGAACCAGTTGGTGAGCGTGGCGGCTTCTCTCATCCCCTTCCTGGAGAACGATGATGCTAACCGGGCCCTGATGGGCTCAAACATGCAACGTCAAGCCGTACCTCTTTTGAAGGCCAAAGCTCCGATAGTGGGTACCGGTATCGAAAGGGTTGTGGCCCAGGACTCAGGGGTTGCAATCATTGCCCGGCGCGATGGTATGGTGGAAGATGTAGATGCCTCTCGTGTTGTGGTCAGGGCCTCCCAGGGTGACGGCGAAGACCAGTCGCTCGCCTCCGCAGTGGATATCTATAAGATCACCAAGTTCCAGCGCTCCAACCAGAACACCTGTTTCAACCAAAAGCCTATCGTTCGTCCTGGACAGAGGGTGAGCAGTGGGCAGATCATTGCCGATGGTCCCTCCACTGAAATGGGAGAACTCGCCCTCGGCCGGAACGTCACTGTTGCCTTTATGAGTTGGGGTGGATACAACTTCGAGGATTCCATCCTGGTGAGCGAGCGAGTGGTCAAAGAGGACATCTTCACCTCCATCCACATCGAGGAGTTCGAGTTGGTTGCCCGGGATACCAAGCTGGGCAAAGAGGAGATCACCCGTGACATTCCCAACATCGGTGAGGAGGCGTTAGGACACCTTGACGAGAGCGGAATTATTAGGATTGGCGCCACAATCCAAACCGGCGACATTCTGGTGGGCAAGGTAACGCCCAAAGGTGAGACTCAGCTCACTCCAGAGGAGAAATTGCTCCGGGCTATATTTGGTGAAAAGGCGGGGGATGTGAAAGACACCTCTCTCCGGGTGCCTCCGGGCGTGGAGGGCATTGTTATTGATGCCAAAGTTTTTTCCCGTAAGGGTGTAGACAAGGATGAGCGGACCATATCCATTGAAGACGAGGAAATAGCGCGGTTGCTGAAGGATCAGCGTGACGAGATAAAGATAATCAAGAAAAGCGCGCTGAGGAAGCTCGAACGGTTGCTGGCAAAGAAGAAATCAGCCATACCCGTCAAGGACGGCAAGAAGACCTTGATCAAAAAGGGCGGCACTTTTACTGGTGACATCCTTGCCCAATTGGCCCCCGGCCAGTGGATGGATATCGAGGTGCAGGGTAAGGTTGAGGTGACCGGACAGATTCGAGAAATCTGGGAGAACTACCACGAACAGATCGAACTGGTGCAAATGGTCTTCGCAGACAAAATCGCCAGACTCAAGAAGGGCGACGAGTTGCCCCCAGGTGTGATCAAAATGGTCAAGGTTTACCTGGCGGTTAAGCGCAAGCTGTCGGTGGGGGACAAGATGGCCGGTCGTCACGGTAATAAGGGGGTGGTAAGCCGAGTTCTGCCCGTAGAGGACATGCCCTACTTTGCCGAAGGCACCCCGGTGGATATTGTCCTGAATCCCCTGGGCGTACCTTCGCGCATGAATGTGGGTCAGGTCTTGGAGACACACCTGGGCTGGGCCGCCAAAGGGATTGGTGACCAACTGGTTCAGTTACTGGAGGAATACAAGAGTAAGGAGACTATAAAGGCGAAGCTCCGGCGACTCTACTCCAAACAGGAATTCAAGGAGTACTTTGAGGAGGCGGATGAAACCGAACTCAAGAGCCTGATTCCCCACTACCGCGAGGGCTTCCATGTGGCCAGTCCAGTATTTGATGGCGCCGTGGAGGAAGAGATTCGGGAGTTTCTGAAAGAAGGAGGCCTTCCAGAGTTGGGACAGGCCACTTTGTATGACGGCCGCAATGGTAAGCCATTCGACAGCAAAGTCACTGTGGGCATCATGTACATGATGAAGTTGCACCACTTGGTGGACGACAAGCTGCACGCACGCTCCATTGGTCCTTACTCACTGGTAACTCAGCAGCCATTGGGTGGTAAAGCGCAGTTTGGTGGGCAACGTTTGGGTGAGATGGAAGTCTGGGCAATGGAGGCTTATGGTGCTGCCTATGCCTTGCAGGAGTTCTTGACGGTGAAATCCGATGATGTGGCCGGAAGGACTCGTATGTACGAAAAAATAGTCAAGGGCGAGAATACGCTCGAGGCTGGGTTGCCGGAATCTTTCAACGTACTGGTGAAGGAGCTCCAGGCCCTGGGTTTGGATGTCCGCTTATTGGAAGACGCCGACCAGTAACTCTATAGCGTAGCAATTTGCGTTTTCAAATTTTAGACACTTTAGCTCACTTTAGGCACTTGTCTGTAAACATGACAGACAATTGGCCCTAATTATAACGAGGAGGGTGCACCTGGTTGGCCCTGCTCAGGGAGGTTGCAGTGAAAGAACTGTACAACCTTTTCGTTCGGCCCAAAGATCCTTTGAGTTTCAACGCGGTTCGTATCTCTCTGGCCTCGCCGGAGAAAATCCGGGAATGGTCCTATGGAGAGATCAAGAAGCCGGAGACCATTAATTACCGGACTTTCAAGCCTGAGCGTGATGGCCTGTTCTGTGCCAAGATATTTGGTCCCACAAAAGACTACGAGTGCAACTGTGGTAAATACAAACGCATGAAACATAGGGGGGTCGTCTGTGAAAAATGTGGCGTCGAAGTTATTCAGTCCAAGGTGCGACGGGAACGCATGGGCCACATTGCACTGGCAGCCCCCGTTGCTCACATATGGTTCCTGAAAAGTTTGCCCAGTAAGGTGGGTAATCTTCTGGATCTCACCCTCAAGGAGTTGGAGAAGGTTCTTTATTTCGATAGCTATATTGTGCTGGATGCTGGGGATACCCCACTGAGCAATCACGAACTGCTGAGCGAAGAGCGGTATCGTCAATTACGCGAGGAGCACGGCAACAGCTTCAAGGTAGGCATTGGGGCGGAAGCCGTGAATGAACTGCTGGGCAAATTGGACTTGAATGGGCTTGCCGAAGAAATGCGCCAGGAGATGACCAAGACCAAATCAGTGGCCAAACGGAAAAAATTGGCCAAACGGCTCAAGGTGATCAATGCATTCCGGGAGTCGGGAAACCAGCCCCAGTGGATGATTTTGGAAGTGATCCCGGTACTGCCTCCTGATTTGCGGCCCCTCGTTCCCCTCGACGGTGGGCGTTTCGCCACCAGTGACCTCAACGACCTCTACCGCAGGGTTATTAATCGCAATAACCGCTTGCGACGTTTGCAGGAGTTAAATGCGCCGGAGATCATTATTCGCAATGAGAAGCGGATGCTGCAGGAGGCCGTGGACGTTTTGTTCGATAACGGCAGAAGGGGCAAGACCATCACCGGTCCCAACAAGAGAGCTCTCAAGTCCCTGTCTGACATGCTAAAAGGCAAACAGGGCCGCTTTCGCCAAAACCTCTTGGGCAAGCGGGTGCACTACTCTGGGCGTTCAGTTATCGTCATCGGTCCCGATTTGCGACTGCACCAGTGTGGCATTCCCAAAAAGATGGCCCTGGAGCTGTTCAAACCGTTCATTTACAACAAACTGGAAGAGCGCGGCTATGTGACCACCATCAAGAGTGCCAAGAAAATGGTGGAAAAGGAGACTCCCGAGGTATGGGACTGCCTGGATGAGGTGGTCAAAGAGTATCCGGTGCTTCTGAACCGCGCCCCGACGCTGCACCGGTTAGGCCTTCAGGCATTCGAACCCATTCTCATCGAAGGGAAGGCCATTCAGATCCATCCACTGGTTTGTGCTGCCTTCAATGCTGACTTCGACGGCGACCAGATGGCGGTGCACATACCGCTTTCCATCGAAGCGCAGATCGAGGCGCGGGTGCTGATGATGAGCACCAATAACATTTTGAGTCCGGCTCATGGAGAGCCCATTATAGTGCCGAGTCAGGATATCGTGCTCGGCATCTATTACATGACCAGGGAGAAACCCTTTGCTAGGGGTGAGAACAAGGTTTTTGCCAATGCAGAAGAAGTGCGCTGCGCCTATGATGCTGGAGAACTGGATCTCCATGCCCGAATTTCGGTGCGCCTGAACGGCACGAGGGTGGCAACCACCACTGGCCGGATATTGCTGTCAGAGGTGGTACCATCTGAACTTTCCTTCGAACTCATCAACAAAGTTATGAACAAGAGAGCTCTAGCCGAGCTTTTCGACCATAGTTACCGCGAGGCCGGGGTTAAAAGAACGGTGATACTGGCCGACCGTATCAAAGATATCGGCTACAAGTTTGCTACCCGCTCCGGTCTTTCCATAGCGGTTTCCGACATGATCATTCCATCAAGCAAACCAGACATCATTCAGGAGGCTTCAGACAACATCAAAGAGATCGAAAGACAGTACAATGAAGGTCTCATAACCGACGGTGAGAAGTACAACAAGGTTGTGGACATCTGGGCCAAGGCTACCGAGGATATTGCTGGTGAGATGATGCTTGAAATTGCTACGGAAAAAATCACCGATCCTGATGGCAAGCAGGTGGAGATACCCTCGTTCAATCCCATCTTTATGATGGCCGACTCAGGATCTCGAGGAAGCAAGGATCAGATGCGCCAGCTTTCGGGAATGCGTGGTCTTATGGCCAAACCGTCGGGTGAAATTATCGAAACTCCCATTACTGCTAACTTCCGCGAAGGTCTTACGGTGTTGCAGTACTTCGTTTCCACCCACGGAGCGCGAAAAGGGCTGGCAGACACAGCTTTGAAGACCGCCAACTCTGGATACCTGACGCGGCGGTTGGTTGATGTAGCCCAGGACTCCATCGTTTACGAGCAAGACTGCGGCACCATTGACGGCATCTGGGTGGAGGCACTCACTGAGGCTGGAGAGATTATCCAGCGTCTGGGCGAACGTGTTTTGGGCCGGGTAACCCTTGAAACCATAAAGGATCCATTCACCGATAAAGTGTTGGTCAAGGCCAACGAGGAAATCGACGAGCAAGCGGTAACTCGGATCGAGGAGTCTGGCCTGGAGGGCATTCATATCCGCTCAGTCCTCACCTGCCGGAGCAAGCGTGGCGCTTGTATGAAGTGCTATGGGCGCGATCTGGCTCATGGCCGCATGGTGGAGATCGGTGAAGCGATTGGTATCATCGCTGCCCAGTCCATCGGCGAGCCTGGAACCCAGCTGACAATGCGGACCTTTCACATTGGTGGCACGGCCAGCAAACGTATCGAGCAGACCTCCATCAGTAACCGCCATCCCGGCACAGTGAAATATGTAAATCTAAACACGGTCCTGGATGTGGAAGGGAATCTGGTGGTGATGAACCGCAATGGAGAAATCACCATTGTCGGCGAAGGGGGACGGGAGCGTGAACGCTACCAGATCATTTATGGTGCCAAACTGAAGGTCACAGATGGTCAGGACGTTGAGCGTGACACCTTGCTGGCGGAGTGGGACCCCTTTACTACTCCCATACTCACTGAGGTGAACGGCACAGTGAAGTTTGGCGACATCGTCGAAGGCCTCACCATGCAGGAGAAGGTTGACCCGGTTACCGGTAAGGCCAGCAAAATTATTGTGGAGTACAGGGGGGATACTGATGTAAGGCCGCGGATCTCCATGAAAGATGAGTCAGCCAAGACGGCCAAAGTAGGCAAGAGTGCAGCCCGTTACTTTATGCCTGTGGGCGCCATCATCATGGTAGCCGAGGGTGATCCGGTTTCTGCTGGCGATGTCCTCGCCAAGATCCCGCGTGAGACCACCAAGACCAAAGATATCACCGGTGGTCTGCCACGAGTGGCTGAGCTTTTTGAAGTCCGTAAACCCAAAGAGCAGGCAGTGATCAGCGAGATCAGCGGCACTATAACCTTTGGCAAGGATACCAAAGGCAAGCGCAAGGTGATTATCACTCCTGAAATTGGAGAGCCCAAGGAGTACTTGATCCCCAAAGGCAAGCACATCAGTGTCCATGAGGGAGACCTGGTACGGGCCGGTGAGGCCCTTATGGATGGCTCTGCCAACCCCCACGACATTCTCAACATCCTTGGTGAAAAGGAGTTGGCCAAATACCTGGTGGACGAAGTCCAGCAAGTTTACAGGCTGCAGGGGGTCAAGATAAACGACAAACACATAGAAGTAATTGTGCGCCAGATGCTCAAACGGGTCAGGATTAGCGACCCAGGTGATTCAGAACTTCTCATGGGCGAACAGGTGGAGAAGCGCCGTTTTGAGGAAACCAACCAGAAATTGCTCGATGAAGGTAAGAAGCCCGCAGTGGGCGAACCATTGTTGCTGGGAATCACCAAGGCATCTCTAAGCACTGAGAGCTTCATCTCTGCCGCCTCTTTCCAAGAGACCACCAAGGTGCTCACCGATGCGGCAGTGGCCGGCAGGGTGGATTATCTGCGAGGTCTGAAAGAGAACGTGATCATGGGGAGACTGATCCCTGCAGGAACCGGCCTGAAGCGCTATCGGGATATGGTTTCAGGTGAAAAAGAGGAAGCGGCAGGATCCTCATAAAAAATGAGCGGTCAGCGGTCAGCAGTAAGCAGTAAGGAATCAACAAGCAAACCTGAGAGCTGAAGGCTTTTACGATAAATAGGTCTTGACAAATTGCCAAGAGGCAAGTAGTTTTAGATGTTTTTGGTGCCGGTGCGTTGCAGCACCGCAGAGACGGATTTTACGAGCGAGTGAGACGTAGATATTATGCCCACTATTAATCAGTTAGTTCGCAAGGGAAGAAGACAGGTTAAGCGGAAAAAGACTACTCCGGCGTTGCAGGGGTGTCCACAGAAACGTGGGGTCTGTGTGCGAGTCTACACTACAACCCCTAAGAAACCTAATTCGGCGCTCCGTAAGATTGCCAGGGTGCGGCTAACCAATGGAATAGAAGTGACCTCCTATATCCCAGGTGTAGGACACAACCTCCAGGAGCACTCTGTGGTGTTGATTCGGGGTGGTAGGGTCAAAGATTTGCCGGGGGTGCGTTACCATATAATTCGGGGCACCCTTGACGCCACAGGGGTCCAAGATCGACGCCAAAGTCGCTCGAAGTACGGAGCAAAGAAGCCCAAGTAACTAAATAGGTGAACGGTCACCAGAGCATGGGCCACGGACACATCTTGCCGTGGTCCATGTCATTTATCGGCCCGAAAAACCTCCTACTCGGGGAGGGGACTGGCGGGATCAACTCCGCTATCTGAGGAGCATTATAATGCCGAGAAGAAGAGAGGTCCCCAAGAGGATCACTTTGCCAGATCCCAAGTACGGCAGCAAACTGGTTGCCAAATTTATCAACAACGTCATGAGGATGGGCAAGAGAAGCGTCGCCGAACGCATACTATACCAATCCTTTGATATTATCGCCGAGCGCTCCAAGCAAGACCCGTTGGAAGTCTTCACCAAGGCTTTGGATAACGTTAAGCCTACTTTAGAAGTCAAATCCAGACGGGTAGGAGGGTCAACCTATCAGGTACCAGTTGAGGTGCGGAGCAGTCGGAGGGTGGCGCTGGCTATGCGCTGGATTATCAATTATGCCCAGCAACGCTCGGAGAAGAGCATGATGCAGAAGCTGGCGGGTGAATTGCTCGATGCAGCCAACAACCGCGGCGCTTCGGTGAAGAAGAAAGAAGACACCCATCGCATGGCCGAAGCGAATAAGGCGTTTGCTCACTACCGGTGGTAAACACCGGCATCGGTTGGCGAATCGGTAGTATAGACCGTATAGGCAACTAAGGAAAAAAGCATAACGGAAGACACAAATTCGAAATCCGAAGCACGAAGCACGAAACAAATCCGAAATTCAAATTTTCCAAGGTTCAAAACAAGGGAAACAGGGTCTCGGAACTAGGAGTTTTGAACATTCGGATTTTGAACATTTGAATTTGTTTCGAATTTCGAATTTCGATACTCGATATTCGGATTTGCACATCAGGTGTTGAATGGCCCGGCAAGTACCCATAGAAATGGTTCGCAATATCGGCATCATGGCCCACATTGACGCCGGGAAGACAACCACCACCGAGAGGATACTCTATTACACCGGGGTTTCCTACAAGATGGGGGAGGTCCACGAAGGCACCGCGGTGATGGACTGGATGGAACAGGAGCAGGAGCGGGGGATTACCATTACCAGCGCTGCCACCACCTGTTTCTGGAAAGATCACCGCATCAATATCATCGATACTCCCGGGCATGTGGATTTCACCATGGAGGTGGAGCGGTCACTGCGGGTCCTCGATGGGGCAGTGGCCATCTTCTGTGCCGTGGGGGGGGTGGAACCCCAGTCGGAGACGGTCTGGCGCCAGGCCGACCGTTACGGTGTCCCCCGTATCGCCTTCATTAACAAGATGGACCGGATGGGAGCCGATTTTCAGCGCTGCCTGGAAATGATGCGAGCGCGATTGGGCGCCTCTGCCGTAGCAGTGCAAATTCCCCTGGGCGAGGAGCAAGATTTCCGCGGCGTTGTAGATTTGATAAGCATGAAAGCGGTGGTGTGGGAAGAAAGCACCTCGGGAGCCGGCTACCAACTCATTGATCTGCCCGATGAGGTGCAGGATGAGGCAGAGGAGTACCGGCAACTACTGGTGGAGGCGGTGGCTGATGTTGATGAGAACCTCTTGGAGAAATATCTGGAGGGCCATACGATCAGCAATGACGAGATCGAGACAGCATTGCGCAGAGCCACCGTCGAACTACAGCTGGTTCCGGTGTTTTGTGGTGCTGCCTTTAAGAATAAAGGGGTGCAGCTCTTGTTGGACGGCATCGTCAAGTATCTCCCCTCGCCTTTGGATGTGGAGGCTATCTCTGGCATCACGCCCCAAGGTGAGGTGGAGACCAGCGCAGCCGATGATGATGCACCGTTTGCAGCACTGGCCTTCAAGCTCATGAACGATCCTTTTGTGGGACACGTTACTTTTCTCCGGGTCTATTCGGGACATCTCAAGAGTGGGATCCAGGTGCTGAACTCCACCAAAAGTGTCCGGGAGAAAATAGGCCGGCTGCTGAAAATGCACGCCAACAAGCGGGAAGAAATTAAAGAGGTCTATGCCGGTGATATTGTCGCGGCCCTGGGCCTGCGTAATACCGCCACCGGCGACACTCTCTGTGATCCTGCCCGCCCGATTGTGCTGGAGGCAATGGAAATTCCAGCGCCGGTGATCTCAATCGCTATCGAACCCAAGAGTAAAGAAGATCAAGAAAAGCTAGGGATCAGCCTGGCAAAAATTGCCGCTGAAGATCCTACTTTTATTGTAAAGGTGGAGCAAGAAACTAGTGAGACCATCATTTCCGGGATGGGGGAACTCCACCTTGAGATAATCGTCGATCGACTACTCAGAGAATTCAAGGTAAATGCCAACGTGGGTAAACCCCAGGTGGCCTACCGTGAGACCATAACCCGTAAGGTCCGGGTTGAGGGACGCTTTGTCAGACAGAGTGGCGGGCGCGGACAGTTCGGTCATGTTTGGTTAGAACTTGAGCCCAACGAGCGAGGTGCGGGGTTTGAGTTTGGAGACCGCATCGTGGGTGGTGCAGTACCCAAAGAATACATTCGCTCTGTGGGGCGAGGAGTCAAGGAGGCTTTGGAACAGGGGATCATTGCTGGTTATCCGCTGGTGGATATCCAGGTAAACTTGGTGGATGGTTCGTACCATGAAGTGGACTCCTCGGATATTGCTTTCGCCATCGCCGGATCCATGGCTGTAAAATCAGGGGCCAAGGATGCAGCCCCAATTTTGCTGGAGCCGATCATGGCTGTGGAGGTCGTGGTCCCCGAAGAATATATTGGTGAGGTTGTGGGCGATGTTAACGCTCGCCGCGGCCGCATTATGCGCATGGAGACTCGTACCAAGGTCCAGGTGATCGAGTCGCGCGTTCCTTTGGCAGAAATGTTTGGGTATGCTACAGACTTGCGCTCGGTGACGCAAGGTCGAGCCACTTTTCATATGCAATTTTCCCATTACGAACCGGTACCGTCTTCCATTTCCGAAGAGGTGAAGGCTGCGGCCATCGGTTGAGGTGTGAAGGAAAGAGATCAGGGCTGGCTTGAGACAGCAAGCCCACTCACGCATTTGGCATAAAGAGTCCAAGGAGGAACCGCCATGGCGAAGAAGAAGTTTGAGAGGACGAAGCCGCATATAAACGTAGGTACGATAGGTCACATAGACCATGGTAAGACGACCTTGAC
>PPDG01000300.1 GCA_002899795.1 Desulfobacteraceae bacterium
AGGGAGCTTCAATTGCTGTCGCGAGACCACGAAACTGGGAACCCGCTTGCGGGACTGAGCGGAGCGGAGCGAGCGCGAAGAAGATGGGCGTGCCACGCGCAGCGCAGGCGCTTGCGCCGCGTGCCGGGCAACCGTCCCGCGGTACTGCGGGATTGGTTCCGAGGCGTACCTGAACGGTACGTCGCAGGGACCGCCTGTCCTGAGCCTGTCGAAGGAACACCCGAGGACGCCTGGAAGGGCGGCCATATCCGTGGTCGCAGCAAGTGATTCATGAAATATCCGGGCTAGCGGTTGGTCATAGATCGGTTTCATTCCTTCACTATAATCCTCCGCATAATCTAGAAATTCAACTCATAGCCTATGCCGAGGACAAGAGCCGTGTCGGAACTCTTGTTCCCCTCCGGCGGATCACTCTTGTATTTGTAGTCTACCCGAAAATTGAGAAAGAAGTTCTCCACCAGGGCAAGGCGGACACCCTGCTCAGTGCGGAGATAAGCACCTACATCCGAGCTCAGGTCATAGTAGAATTCGTGCAGGTGAAAAAAAACTAACTTCTGTGGAATTATATGGAACCTGCCTCCCGCAGCCCACCTGGCGGCCAGGTACTCGTTGTCGTCTTCAGTGTCATAGTCCTCGTAGAAATAGGCCGGACCCAATTCGGCGAACAGGCCGGCAGTCTCGGTGTCGATAAACTGGTAACCAGGCCCCGCAGAGGTGATAAAACGAAGGTCAAGGTCCTGGAATTTGTCATATTCAGCAAAAGGCCGCAGGTAAGTGTAGACTTTTTCAGTCCAGAAGTAGTCATATTTTGCGCCGGTCAGCCAGTTCCGCTGGTCTTCTTCTCCCTCGCTCTCGCCATAGTTGAACTTACCCTCCAAATAAAGGCGCTGATTCTTGGACCGGGCCTGAAACTTAGCGGATGAATTGAAAGTCTTGCTCCGGGTGTTGCCGCTATTAATAGCTCCACCCACGTCAACGAGTGCCTTATACGTTACTGCGGGTGGGGGTGGGGGCGGGTTGATTGCCTTGAGATCTGCAAAGGAAATCTCTGTTGTTTCTCCTGTTTCTTGATCGAGCAATTGGATAGAGCCAAGAGCCGGGCAGGTAACGTGGCCGACTAGTTTCTCGTTGTTTCTTAAGAGAAGTGTCACCTCCTTATCACTGCTGACGCAAACTACCTTGTCAAATTTCACTTTGATCTTTTTGGCATAGTTGGTCTCGACGATGAGTTGCTCATCTTCGGTGCTGAGTATCTCGCCGGTCAACAGGTCTCCATTTTTTAGGTAGACCTCGTCAGCCAGAGCTGAATTGGGGAACAGGAAAAGAGAGGAAAAGCATAAAACCGCGGTCACAACTATGGTCCCAAAGAGTATAGTTGCTTCGGCCCTAAGCCGCTTCAGCAAGGTGTTGTTGAGAAAAGCTTGTTCAGGCGGTAACATAATGCTGCTCCGAATGTACCAGGTTTATCCTTTCGTTTCTTCCGATGCATGGACCTACCACTTGTGTCCAATCGAACCAAGTCCTTTAGGTCCAAAGCCTAACGTGCTGCCTTGAAAATTATGGGTGGTGGATTGACAACCCTCTAATCCGGTTTCCATAACGACTTTCCTCCTCGATCCACTGTTGCACTTCAGGGGCTTCGAAGTTAAGGTGGATCCAAAGCAATCCGGCTGTAGGCTTCCATTGCCGAATCTCCTTCCACCCGACTCTTTGCCCGCCGCCTTTGCCGTCAAGTATAAAGGCGGCTATCAGCCCGTCATTGTTCACCATGACTTCCTCCTAGGTCAAGCTGGTTCAATAAGGATGAGAGAGCTAAACAGACATTTTCTAATGAACCGGAAAATCCTTCAATCCTTGGCGTTCTTCAGAAAATCCAGCGCCGTCCGCACGAGCACACCCTCGCCTTAAGAAGATTGCTCGGTTACTTGGCGACCCTCGATCTCCCGCGGGAAAAGGTCCCGAAAATTAAACCCGCTATGAGCCCCACACCCATTGACCCAAGTATCATCAATGCCCGGGGCAGCGAAAACTGCCAGAGCAAAAACTGCACGGTCACAATCTCAGCATTTTGCAGGGCAACAACTGCCACCAGTCCCAGCAATATCAATCCGAATATAAGTTTTATTTTCATTTGGTTCTCCTTCTGCGGGATTGGCAAATGGTCGCTATGAAATGGAATTTGCTTTTGTCACGTGCGAACGAGCCGCACCAGTACAGGTGCTCCTCCGGCAATGGCAAGGATGACGATGATACGTAAGACTACCTGGCTGTGCGGAAGCAAGGTACGCCTTAGGCCTCTTTTGCCAGCCTTACATCAAAGGCTGGGGCTTGGGTCAGGAGCTGAAGATTCTATTTTTAATAGCACGCCGTTCCTTATAGTCAACCACATATCGAAGAGTGAATTCCAGCCAATTTTCGTTGGCAGTGATAGTTATTGGTTAAGATAAGCCTTTAGACCGGCTGTTTCATTGGTTCTGCGAAACCGACTGGGACAGTTGTCAGGATCTGGCCGGACTTCCACGCCCTCCTACTCGAATATTGAGAATTTCGACCAACAGGGAAAAGGCCATGGCGAAATAGATGTAGCCTTTGGAAATGTCTTTACCGAGACCATCAGCAACCAGTACCACCCCCACGAGCAACAAAAAAGAA
>PPDG01000043.1 GCA_002899795.1 Desulfobacteraceae bacterium
ATGATCGGGCAAGGCGGTGGTATGGACCAGATCTGCTCCCACATCATGAATTGTCCTGAAAAAATCATCCGGTCTGCCGATTCCGGCAAAAGCAGCCAGCCGCTTATTCTTTACAGAGCTGAGGGGCAGCTCCCTCTGAGTAGTTGTTTTGAAAAGACGAGTGGCACGGTGCGCCGCAGTAACAACTGTTTTGTCCGGCCATTGCCCAACAAGATTATTATGACTCTGCTCAGCCTGCTCGCTACCATCGAAACGGCTGAGTACCAGAACCTGGGCTCTCGTCAAAGCCTTGGTTCGCTCCCGAAGTATACCCCGGGGAAACAGAGAGCCATTCCCAAAAGGTTTCTGCGAGTCAAGCATTACCACATCCAGATTTCTGGCGACGAATCTATGCTGAAAACCATCATCCAGGATCACCACCTCGCACCGAAATTGCTCTACCGCAGCTTCCGCAGCCAAAGCCCGTTTGGTACTGCACAGCACTGGGATACCCGGAAGACGTCTCGCCAACAACTGCGGTTCATCTCCTGAGATATCACTGCCGGCGAGGATGTTTCTGCCATCGCTCACGACCAAGACCTTCTCGGTTTTCTCCCCCTTGTACCCCCTGCTGACAACTCCAACCCGCCAACCTTCCTCTAACAGGAACCGTGCCAGCCATATCACCATGGGTGTTTTGCCCGTTCCCCCCACGGCAAGATTGCCCACACTTATCACAGGGCAGCTTAATTTGTGTACTTTTAAGATTCTTAAATCAAAGAGAAAGTTGCGAAATATTGTAAGCTTATCATAAGACCAGGCAACCACGGTTGCGACTATTCTTAAAATTCTTATCCCCAGAGTTTGTTTCTCCTCAGCCAGAATCAGCCCATAGATCTTCTCGGCTAGTCCACCGTGCTTCACTCGATAATACCCTGTAGGTCCTGCACTATTGTCCACTTGGCCGCTCGCTATCAAGACAGTTCAACTTTTACCCAACAAACTCTTGATAATCGCAAGGTTCCGAGCTACAGCTCCCTGGTGAACCTGGAGGGCTCGTTGCACTTTCTGACCCTGTTCTTTTGCTGCCGCCGGCTCTGTCAGCCACGCCCGAAGCTGCGCCAAAAGTTCATTCTCATCTTCAACTTGAAAACAGCCGCCGCTTTCGGTCAGAATGTCGGCAATGTCTCGGAAATTCTCCATGTGGGGACCGAAGACAACAGGCAGTCCTCGTTGGACCGCTTCCAGAGGATTGTGACCCCCGATGGGCACCAGGCTCCCGCCCACAAAAGCGAAATCGCCCAGACTGTAGAAGCGTGCCAACTCACCAATGGTATCGAGAATAAGCACATCCACCTGGGCTCCCCTGCCCTCTCCGGCGTCCAGTTGGCTTCGAAGTAGAGTTTGCCAACCACTCTGCGACGCCAGTTTGAAAACCTCTTCGAATCGTTGCTGATTGCGCGGTGCCAGAATGAGACAAAGATCAGAAAATTTCTGGCGCAGCCGAGAATAGACTCTGAGGATAATATCCTCCTCTCCCTGGTGAGTACTACCTGCAATCCACGTTGCCAATGGCTGGGTCCATTCAAGTTCCCTGACTAGCTCCTCCCGCTCCTGTACAGCGCTCTTGGCCATAGGTTGGTCGAATTTCAAGTTACCAGTTACCCGTATTTTGGCAGCCTCAACCCCGAGCATCCCTACTCGTCTGGCATCTTCCTGGCTCTGCATACTGAAGACATCGATATTATTGAAAGCCCGGGAAAAAAATCTTCGCCATAGCCTATAACGGGGTAACGATCGATCCGAAACCCTACCATTCACCAGGATGATTGGAGTCCTCTCTCTTGCCAAACACCAAAACAAATTCGGCCACAGGTCTGTCTCCACCAAAACAAAGAGACTCGCTCCAATGCTCTTCACCGTCCTTTGCATCAGCCACCAGAAGTCCAGCGGCATATAGAAAAAGTGGCAGTCCAGGGAGGTCAACTTCTGGCGGGCAACTTGCTGTCCTGACTCAGTCGTGGTGGTAATAAGAACTTTATAGTCAGGGAATTCTTTTCTCAGGGTGTGCACCAAGGAAACAACAGATAGAACCTCACCCACGGAAAGAGCGTGCACCCAGATCACTTCACCACTTATTGGTCTCGTCAGACCCTTAAGACCGACTCCCAAGCGAGGACCAAGATTCTGGCGGTATTTACCGGTGAGCGATCTCCGTAGAGCTAGATAGAGAATAACACCTGGGAATGCCAACAGCCACAGGACATTATAGAGCCAGAACATGTTGGAGGCCCGCAGATATTTGTAGGTTGGTTCTCTGTGGTCTCATCGTCCTTTGAACTTATTTGTTCACCTGACCACTTACGTTTGTCACGGTTTTGACCGTAGAATTATTTTCGACTTGGGCGAACTGCATGTCATATAAGCGACAGTACTCACCGTCGCACTCCATCAACTCATCGTGCCGCCCCTCTTCTACAATGCGACCATCGGAGATAACCACTATACGGTCCGCATTTTGGATGGTGGAAAGTCGGTGAGCTATAACCAGGGTTGTCCTTCCGGCCATGAGGTTCTCTAGAGCCTTTTGCACCTCCAACTCCGCTTCACTGTCCAGCGAGGAAGTGGCCTCATCCAGGATCAAAATCGG
>PPDG01000294.1 GCA_002899795.1 Desulfobacteraceae bacterium
CTCTACTCAATCAATATCGCAGACCAGGGGCACATGGTCAGAAAATTTGACCTGTGGTATCTGGAAATTGGTGGTCTTTATTTCAGGGCTGTGAAAAATATAATCGAGTTGTCTTCTCGGTGCCCGGCTGGGGTGAGACGGCTTTCCCTTGCCGTTGGCACTCTGTAAACCTGTGGCGGCAAGAAACAACTGTAATTCCCGATCACCCCACAACACATTGAAATCGCCGGCAACAATGACCGGCTTTTCCACATTGGTGACCAGGTCATGAAGTTCTTGCAGCTGGTACTGGCGATGGCGGAACTTGAGCGACAGGTGTACCAGGAAGACGTTGAATTTCTCCAACTCCAACTCAATCACCAGACGCTTTACCCCTTCACTGAAGTAATGAAATGAATGAGATTTGATCTCTTGGTTCGTCAAAAAGGCGTTGCCCTGCTTGTTGACTAACGGGACCTTCTGTACCACAGAATCGCTGGGATATTTTGACTGATAGACGTGATAATGGCTCAGTTCCCTGGCGATGGCTTCAGCCTGGTTGATATTCTCCGTACGGTAGGAGCCGCTGTCCACCTCCAGCAAACCTATAATGTCAGGATTGGCCAATCGTATGAAATCAACGATTTGCCGCAGATTTCCATTGGTGCGCTTTAGATAACCGCTATATGGCACCGGAAGGTGAAAACGTCTCCCAATCCCTGTACCGTAACGGATGTTGTACAAAAGAAATCTCATGTTCCCTCGTTCGCTTGTTTGATTCAGAGATCTGAGCCAGGGTCTTCCCCGCTTCTCCGAACTTACTTGCGCCAGCCAAACGTAACATTGACCATGCTAACAAAGATAGTCCTGCATCACCGCTCTGTCAATACCAAGAAGACACTCTTCACAAAAAGGAGGCGCATAACTGTCATCTATTCCCTGACCAAGGTTTCTTTCAGAAACAGGCAGGCAAGGAAGGAAATAACCCCGCACACGAAAAGAATCAGGAAAGCCTGTTTGTATCCAGAAAGAGCAAAAGCCGTGCCAACTCTACCGGCACGCTCCAGCACATACCCGAGCAACGGTTGGAAAAGCGCCCCCCCCGCAAAAGGGAATAGATTTACCAACCCGGTAGATGTTCCAGCTATCTGCACCGGAAAGAGTTCTTTGGTGGTGGTAAAACCTATCACCACAATGGCGCTGGAAAACATGCCGAGACCCAGGCAGATCAGATAGAGGACGGCAATGGGAAGGCCATCGGTGTAAAAGGCCAGGAGAGCTGTAAGGCATACTACGATAAAGCTGGAGAGCACCATCACCGGTTTTCGCCCCTGAAAGATTCGGTTGGACAAGAAGCTGAGCAGGGGACTTCCCACGATCATACCTATTGCCAGCATGGAGAGGATGTGACCTGCCTGGGCTTTTGTGAGTCCATAGACTTGCATGAGGTAGGGGCCTCCCCAGAGCCCGCCGAAAGAAAAAAAGACAGCGCAATCGAAAAAGAACCAAATCGCCACAGGCCAGAATCGAGGGTAGGTGAGCACCCGTCGCATTCCCTCCAGAAGTCCGATTGAAGGCGGACTTGACCCTACAGATTCTGCTGGTGAGGGCCAGCCAAGATCAGCAGGTCGATCACGCACAAAGAGCCATACCAGGATAGCCATCAGCATGGTAAACACTCCCACGGCTACAAAGGAAAAACGCCAGCCAATCCAGTTGCTGAGAAGGGCCAGGGGCGTGGCAGCGGTGAGAGAGCCGAGACCCCCCATGACCATGAGAATGGCGGTCATAGTGGCAAACTCCCTGACACGGAACCACTCCGCCAGTACTTTCATGGTAGGTACAAAGAGCATGGCCACACCCAGCCCCACCAGAGTACGTCCGACGATGGCCCAGAAAGCCGAGGGTGCTAAGCCCAACACAATGGAACCGATGGTGGCCACACTGAAGAACAGGGTAATTGATCGTCGCGGGCCCCAAGAATCTGAAAGGAGACCAGCCGGCAACTGCATGAGAGCATACGGATAGAAATAGGCCGAACTCAGCAACCCCAGCAAGGTGCCGCCAGCTTGGAGATCTCGCATCATGTCCACGGCTACTACGGCCGGACAAAGGCGATGAAAATAGACCAAGATGTAGCTAAAGGCGAGAACCCAGAAGACGAGCCAGCGGTAGCGTAGGGCTTTGTTTAAAAGATCAGACATGATCGGCCACCATTTCCCTAATACCCTCGACGCACCCTGCACATACAAAAAGGGCAGCCTCTCTCACCCGGAGATGCTGCCCGTAACAAGCACTAAAATAAGATCACCCTTCTTTCACAAACCTCTCTATCTTCGCTTTGCCCTGGAGGGTCTCGACGTATGCAGCTATCGCTTCCTGGACTTTCTGCTGTTTCAAGTACTGTTCCAACCTGTCTTTGACCTCTTCATAAGAGAGTGTACTCTCAGGTGTTCTTTCGGCAACCATGATGAGATGATATCCAAATCTGGTCTCGACCATCCCACTCACCTGGCCAGGTTTCATAGAAAAAGCCGCCTCTTCAAAAGGCTTCACCATTTGACCCCGACCAAAGAAGCCCAGATCACCACCCTTGGGACCGCTGGGGCCCTCGGAATACTCTTTGGCCAGAGCGCCGAAATCCTCACCTTTCTTAAGTTTTGCCTGGACCGACTCGATTTTTGTCCGCGCTTCAGCTTTCTTCGCTTCCTCTGCTTCTGGATCAACTTTGATCAAAATGTGACTGGCTCGCACCTGCTCAGGTTTCTTAAAAGATTCCAGGTTGTTATCGTAGTAGGCCTTGCTTTCTTTTTCCGAAACAGTAATTTTCCCGCCAATTTGATCGTCAAGGAGTTTTCTAATGGCCAAATCCCGCTCAAACTGAAATCTCAAATCTGCCTCAGTTAGATTCATCGTGCTCAAGGCATTCTTGAACTCGACTTCACTGGGAAATCGCCCTTTTAGTGCGGTTACTTGCGCCTCAATCTCTTTTTGATCGACCTTGATACCCTTTGTCTGGCTCTCTTGATAGAGCAGCTCTCGAGCGATAAGGTTCTCGAGCACTTGCTTTTTAATTTGGCTGCGCTCTAAATCATTGGGAAACCGGCCCGTCCTCTGCAAGCGTTCAAGAACTCGGTTCATCTCATTATCGAACTCGGGCTGGTTTATAACCGTGCCGTTGACCACCGCGACCTTCTGCTCAGCAGACTGACTTTCACCTACGTATGCCGGTGACGCCAGGGTGATCAGAGTCAGAACAATCAGTAGTCTCCAAAATGGAATTACCCTTTCTGTGTGCATTGGCATTTCTCCTTCTGGGCGCTATGAAAGGATGAGCGCCAATCACAAGCATCAAGTCATCTGGCTTCGCAGTCATCGAATCTCCACAACAGATGACCATGCATGACAGTAAAGCGAGATGACCTAGTGGCCATGCAACCTACGCGCTACACCCTTTATGCTACTTGATCCTGGCCAGCTTGCTGCGGGCAATCTTGGCCTGGTTGCTTTGCGGATAACCTTTAACCACCTTTTTCAAGAGTATCTTTCCTGCAGTCTTGTCTCCCAACTCTAGGAAGGCCATGCCCTGTTTGAGCAGAGCGCTACTCACCTTGTCGCTCTTGGGGTAGTCCTTGATGGTCTTTTCATAGGCGGCTATAGCTTCCCGATAACTCTTCTCCGAATAATGGCATTCACCCAGCCAGAACTGAGCATTGTCGGCCAAGTCAGTTTTTGGATAACGTGCAAGATAGCTGCTGAATTCGGCCCGTGCTGCCTCGAATTTCCCACCCCGAAACAGTTGGAAAGCCTTGTCATAAAGCCCCTCTGCATCTGAGGAGGGTGGTTTGCTGGCGGTTTTCACCTCTACCGCACCGGATTTAGCTTGGTCTGCTTTCTTCTCCTTCTGTGATCCCGTTGTCGGGGTGACTACCAGTTCTTGAAGTCCAAGGTAGCTGGCCATCAGGTTCTGTCCTCGCTGCAGATCTTCCACGGTTTTACGAATCTCCAACATCGATTCCATCTGCCTTTGCTGGACCTCACTGATTCGCACCCCGTTGCGCTCGTTCATGGCCGCAGCTTCCTCCAGTTGGCCGTTCAACCGTCCAAACTCGAGCTCTATTCGGTCCAATTGCGCTCCCACTGCTGCCTGATTGCGACGAAGTGGCTGACCTTCGGCCTCCAGTTTCTCGTCCATGGCTTTTTCTAACTTAGCAAACTGGGCTTTGGTCTTATCCAGCTCTCGACGCGCATCCCAGATTTGCCGCTGCAGCACGGATACATCTTGCTGGGTAGCGCAACCACCGAGCCCAAAACAAAAGAACAGCAATCCCAGCACAACAGGTCTAAAATAACCCATTCTTATGTCGGTGGAGCCAATTCTATTCATCTCGACTACTCCCCATCACTGCTCACCCCTGTACTCCCAACCAGTTATAAAAACAACACTTTCCCTAAAAGCTGCCTCCACTGCGGTGGAAAAATAACAGCGAGGCTTGGGTTATCCAGGGGAGCGCCAGAATGATGCGTATGAAAAAGAGACGGCAGATAGTTTGGAGTGAATATCTGGAAAGCCTTCTTTCTAATGTGAGTTAAAACCATAGCTGGCCCGGCTTATTCATGAACCCTGCTGGCTCCACGAACAAGCCGCCCTTTGGGCTTCGACTGCGGCCTTTTCAGGCCTCCGCTCAGGGCTAGCCTTGAGCGGGTGCGAAAGCACCCTGTCGAAACCCGCAACCAAAATTTTCAATTTGTTGCGGGTGCTTATTCACGAATCCTGAAGATTCGTGAATAATGCAGGCTAGGCGGGCGAAGAGATCCGTCCCAGGGTGCATTACTGCGCACACCTGCGTATGAAATAGTGCTCCCAAAACGAGACCGGTTGTAAAACAGGAGTCGGTCCTGGCCCATCAGCAGATAGGCAGGACCGATACCTGCTGTGTCGGTACTGATTCAACCTGGTACGGTCAGGCGGCCTGCCCAGGCGCAGATATCTATCTAGCGCTGAAATGACCCCTTCTGTTCCTGTACCAGCAAGACTCGTTTTGCTGCATGCAGAGAGGCTGCTCTTCACCATAGGAAATGGTGGTAACTTGACTCTCAGCCACCCCTGATTTGACCAAGTAATTCTTTGCACTATTGGCGCGGCGGTCACCTAAAGCCAAGTTATACTCGTTGCTACCGCGGTCGTCGCAGTGACCCTCAACGAGAACGCGCACTTCAGGATGTTCGCGCAAATATGCCGCCTTGTCGTCCAGAACCATCATGGC
Source organism: Desulfobacteraceae bacterium (assembly GCA_002899795.1). Taxonomy (GTDB): domain Bacteria; phylum Desulfobacterota; class Syntrophobacteria; order BM002; family BM002; genus BM002. The sequence goes on from PPDG01000294.1 coordinate 5,247, forward strand.
CTGGGGAGTGAGAACATATTTGTCGAAGTCAAAGTGAATTTCTTCATCCTCGAAGGCTGCTTTTCTGGCTGCTTCAGACATACTGGACGCCTCTTGTCTTTGGCGTGCCTCTCGTGCCCTCTGCTCTTGCAGACGCGCCTCTTCAGCTTCCCGACGAGCTGCCTCGTCTTCAGCGGACTGCTGAGATTCGTCCGCAGCCATTTCCTGGGTTTCCATTGTCACCTGTTTTTTGGCGCATGAAACTCCCAGCGCCAGCAGCATAGCCAACATAATTGCACCGAAAATCCAAGCTCTGCTCTTACGCATGCCTCATTAACCTCCTCTCCTTGTCAACGATTCCTTCATGCCCTATGCAAAAACCCAACCAAATGCAACCAACCTAGCGGCTGGAGCAAAACATCACACAATTTGTGGACCAGCCGTTTTTGCTGGGTCCCTTTATACTACTAAGGAGTTGCTCTCGTCAATCGTGGAGACCAGTCGGGCTCCGTTTGGGAGTCTCCGAGGTTAAGACGGAGTCTCCTTTGGTCCATGCCATTGGCCTGCATAACCCAGAGGGTTGGGGTGCCGCGGCGGTCTGACTGAAAAAGAATCAACCTTCCATCCGGAGACCAACACGGATTTTCATTGTTCCCTTCACCCCCTGTGAGCTGGCGCAATTCACTCCCATCTGGGTTTATCATAAAAATATCAAACCTACCATCATGTAAGCCAGCATAGAGTATCCGATCACCACGGGGAGACCAGGCAGGTGACGTATTATAATCGCCCTCAAAGGTCAAGCGCGTGCTGCGCTTAGTGGAAAGATCCAAGACGTAAATCTGCGGTTTGCCCGCTCGGTTGGAGACATAGGCCAGCTTCTGGCCATCGGGCGACCAAGAAGGAGAAACATCTATAGACCAGCTAATAGTCAGTTGCTGCAGTATCTCACCCCTGGCATCCAATAGGTAGATTTCGGGGTTGCCAGTGAAACTCAAGGTGGCGGCCAATTTGCCACCTTTGGGGTAGTAAGTAGGCGCTATATTCAGCCCTGGGCGCATACTGATGGGCTCCCCAACTTTCGTGATGAGATCCATAGTGTAAAGATCCGGATTCCCTCGCTTATAACCAACATAGGAAATTTTCTTTCCGTCCGGTGACCAGACCGGTGAGAGGTTTATATCGTGGTCGCGAGTCATTTGGCGAATGTTGGAGCCATCAAAGTCAGCGAGATAGATTTCCTTCTTGCCGGTAGCATTTCCCACAAAAGCAATTTGGGTATGAAAAATCCCGAGTTCTCCAGTTAAGTGCAACATCATCTCGTCTGCAAATGTGAGAATAGTTTGCCTTGCAGCACTCAGATCATTGGTGTAGGTCTTCTTCAACAATAATTTCTGCTGAATCACATCAAAAAGACGAATCACCAACCCCAACTGCTCACCCTGAATCTGGTAACTGCCTCGCACCAATAGATCGGCACCGAGAAATCTCCACTCGGAAAATTTTATCTCCTCCTTCTTGACCCCCATTTTCTCAGGGTCCTGAAGGAATACCGCTGGATCCAATCCTTGGAACAGACCGCTGAAAGACAAGGCATTGTTCAATATTTCTGCCAGATTTTTCCCCATTGACTGGTTGGCGCCATCGCCACCCTCGTTAAGAAAACTTGGAATGGCAATAGGGATTTTCTTTTGCAAGGGGGAGTTAATATCAATGTAAATCCTGCTTACAGCAGGTGTCGCCTGGAAGATAATCAGGAGAAAGACCGACAGATAAAGGAAATACGCACGGAGGTTCCGGGAGTAGCAGCAGCTCATAGTACTAGGATCTCACGTTTTCAGGTGCGAAGCGAATGACGATCTCTTCCTCTTGAGGGCTGTAGATGTCAGGAAACGGAGGAAAAGGTTTTGATTTAAGGATAGCCTTGAGCACCGAGTCGTCAAAGTAAGAATTCCCTGACTTCTTTTCAAAATTAATATCAAATACGGTGCCGTCCCTACGAGCTCGAACCACCACTACTGCCTCGAGGTCTTCTTTTTCTTGACTGGACCGCTCAGGAAGCACCCAATTGCTTTCTATTCTCTCATTGACCAGCGCCCGGTAGAGCATCAAAGCCTGGCTGAGTTCACCACCCTTCATACCGCCTATGTTTACCAGCGATACCTTCTGCTTGCCTGGAGCAGATTGACTTGGCACATCTGCCGGCTTTTTTGATACCGTTGGTTGTGGAGGTGGACGTCGCTCAATTTTAGTTAAGACTTCTTTAGCAAACTTAACCTCCTCTGCCTCGTCGTTCGGTGCTGAGGATCGATTTTTTTTCTTCAGGGCTAAAGCTTGCTCTTTCGTCCGAAAGCGCGGGATTGCGATTGCTTGCTGTCGCGCCACCGTCCTTGTCCTCCGCCCAGTACTGACCGCAGGATATTTTTTTGTACGAGAAGTAGGCAAGGTTACCAACTCCACGGAGTAGACAGGAGCCAAACGCGGTTTCCCGATATTTAGTCCCCACTTGGCTGTTCCGACTATCACCACGACACCATGCAAAATAAGAGAACATGTCAGCATCAGAGACATCAGTTTCCTATCTGCATGTGTCCTTAGTCTGGTGCGATAAACAGCATCCGCTAACATGATGGACTCGCAAAAAATCAAGACTCAGAAACGGCACAGTAAATCCGCCTGCTGCGGACAGCTGGACTTTTTACTGTGCCGTCAATCATGGTATCTCTTGTAATGGTTCAGTAACCATTCCCATTCTTTTGACCCCACTCTGACGAATAGCAGCCATCACTTCCATAACGAATCCGTAGGGCAATTTCTGGTCCGCCCGGAGAAACACAGCTTTATCCGGCCGGTTCTGGAAAATGGTTTGCAGTTTCCTCTGCAGTGAATCCAGGGAGATCTTGTACTCGTTCATATATATGTCACGTTTTGCCGTTAAGGAGATCACCAGTCGCTCTTCTTCGGAGGCAATCGGCTGCGTGGTAGTCCGTGGCAAATTAACATCCACACCTTGCATCATCATTGGCGCCGTCACCATGAAAATAATGAGAAGCACCAGCATGACGTCAACAAAGGGGGTAACGTTAATCTCAGACATTAGCTTGCGGCTTCCACGATTCAGTTCCATGGAGAAACCTCCTCGGAAGTTTTCTTAATCGCTTGCACCCAGCACAATCCTTTTAGTCATTTGGCCACTGAAAGTGGCCGTCACTACGCTGCGCTGTCAGTATGCCTGCGGCGTCATTTATGGTCACTTGTTGAAACAACCTAATGACAGCCGTAAGGCTTAATGACGGGCGCCAGCCCAAACTAGGGACCCGCTTGCGGGACTGAGCGGAGCGAAGCGAGCGCGAAGAAATGACGGCGAAGCCAAATGACCCTTTAGTCCATGTGCGTTGCTTAATCCTCACTCTGCCCGCTGCCTGCTGTCACCTGCCCGCTGGACGAAGTCTGACTGGAGCGTCTCACCAAATCTCTTTTCACAATGTTCAAAAAATCATTGGCGAAGTTGACCATTTCTGTCTCTAGATTTCGCACCTTATTGGTGAAATGATTATAAGCAATTACAGCAGGAATGGCCGCAGCCAGACCAGCAGCGGTCGCTATGAGCGCTTCGGAGATACCAGGAGCCACAACAGCCAAAGTTGCAGATCCCTTGAGACCGATGCCCTGAAAAGCAACCATTATACCCCACACTGTGCCGAAGAGCCCAATAAATGGCGCGGAATTACCCGTGGTGGCCAATAGGGTCAGGGCTTTCTCCAGCCGCTGTACCTCACCATTGACAGCGCTGCGTAAAGCCCGCTCCATATTGTCGATCCACATCATTTTCACTTCCGAATCATTGGGATTTTCCGCCTTCTCACCATCGCTGGCTTTGGTCAGTCTACCGAGTTCCATATAACCTACTCGGAAAATCTCAGCCAAGTGACTATCCTCCATTTTCTTGGATTCTCGATAAACAGTCGCAAGATTCTTGCTGTTCCAAAATAGATTGAGAAAGCGAGAGCTTTCGTTGCTTGCTCTTTTTAAGACTCTATGTTTCAGAAAAATAATCGCCCAGCAGGCGATTGAAAGAAAAAGCAGTATAAGCAGCACGAGCTTCACTACCGCGCCGGCACCCAGCATCATGTCGATGATACCACTGCGGGGAATGCCGCCGGCAGGAGCGGCCCAAGCTGCTGATACGAGCGCAAATATCATGGTTTTCATAGGATAGTGTCCTCCCCCTCTTACATTAAGACACGGATCCTCCATAAGAGTTCCGAGCATGCAGCCGTTATGAGTACTGCTATTGTCCTCATGAGTTCCTTGCTTGAACCAGAGGTTGCATCCTGTTAAAATCTCCTTTGATTTCAAAGGGTTCAAATTATCTTGCGCAAGCTAACATCGACGTGACATAGTGTCAAGGAAATTTCACTGAACGCTTGTTACGATTCGGAGACGAGATGAAAGGCTGGTCGAAGGCGGTGGGTGCAGGCTTGGGGTATTTCGTCGGAGGCCCCATTGGTGCCGTGCTCGGCTATATGGCAGGCCATAAGCTGGCGCCCAAACTCCATGCCCAAGAAGGTCATCTACTCATAGCTAACCTCCTTGGCTTCACAACCCTTTTTTTGAAGGGTAACACCGCTCCCTCCTCTGAAGATAGTAGCGAAACAGTACGTTTCATCTCCAGACTCTTTCAATTCGACGCCGAAGACGAGCATATGGCAGGAGAGCTTCTCCAGCGGCTCCTCGAAGTTGACCTGGACATTCATGCCATGGCAAGGACCTTCAAAAACCACTCAGATGTAAATATGCGCAACCGTTTGCTTGAAATCCTCGCCACACTCTGCTTGCTCATTGAGGGGCCCCTGCAAGAACGTCAGCTCAGGCTTTTGCAGCGAATTGCCGAGGCCTTGAATTTTACTCCAGCTCAATGGCAGGCTATTAAGTCCCGATATAGAGGCACGTCACCCCAACTAGACCCGGCCTGTTGCTATGCCCTGTTGGAACTGTACCCCGAAGTCTCTGAAGAGGAAATCAGGACCGCTTATCGACGACTTGCAAAAAAATATCATCCAGACCACTTTGCCCACCTGGACCAGGTTAGTCAACGGCGACATGCCGAGAGGATGACCCTGATCAATGCGGCCTATGAGACTATCCGGACAAATAAACGCATCTGACCTAATGAGCAAGAGACAAAGTCATGAATCCAGTAGGCAATTTGTAAATTCGCAATTCGAAATCCGAAATTCGCAATAATCTCCCTCTGCCCTCTGCCTGCTGCTCACTGCCTCCTGCCAGCTTAATACTCCGTGTCACCGCGTCCCCGCGTCGCTTTCCTCTTGCCCCATGCCCTATGCCCCATGCCCCTTCACAAACCACTGGTCCTTTTGTAAAAGCCAGGTTATAATTCTTTGTTATTTTTATCTCAAACTAATATTTTCCATTTAAAGACGGAGCACCCGCTTTGATACTACCGGTGGATTGAGAAATCACGCTTGAGGGAGAGGAAAAAATGAGTGATGCTACCAAGGATAACGGCCCTGAAGAACTCGGCGCTTACTACGCTTACCTAGAGGATGGCCAACTGGCCATGGAACCCAGATGTGCATGCGGCAACCCACTTGACGAGAGTTATTTTTGCGATAACTGTAATAAACGCTGCCGATGTACCGATATTCTCTGCGAAGATCAGACCACGTTAAATATTGTGGAGAAGTACATACGCACAAGCCCCAAGTTTAGCGGCTTTAAAGCGATGCTCGGCAAGAGAAAGAGCCCCCCAAAATGAAACTCATATGATTTACTCTGATCTTAACTCCACCCAGACGAAAAGAGAATGGCAGATGAACAAAACCACCAAGGTTCTTGGCCTTGAGGATACTTTTCATTTTAGTTGTCATCCCGGAATTGACTGTTTTAGCCAGTGCTGCCAGGACGTGAACATTCTTCTCACTCCTTTCGACATCCTCCGGATGAAGAATCATCTCTCCATTTCCAGTACGGAGTTCCTCGAAACATATACCAAGAGACTTTTCGCCCCGGAAACTTCTTTCCCTGCTGTCCAATTTAGGATGAATGAGGAGAGCGGTAAACGCTGTTACTTTGTGGATGACCAGGGATGTAAGATTTACCAGCACCGGCCCTGGCCATGCCGGATGTATCCGCTGGATTACAGTGTTGATGGTGAAGGTTTTATCCCCATGGTTGAATCCTCTCGTTGTCTGGGCCTCAAAGATGATCGAACCTGGCAACTGCGAGACTGGTTTGAGGATCAGGGTCTTCAACCATATAACGAGTGGAATCGGAGGTTTGCAGAAGTCACTGAAGACGAAAAGCTTGCCAGTTGGAGAAAAGAATATCCTGGGGGTGTCGACATTTTCTATCTTGCTTGCTACGATCTCGACCGCTTCAGAGAACAGGTTTTCAAGGAAAAACTTTACGAAATGCTAGACCAGCCTTCAGTTGATCAGGATGCCTTGAAAACCGACGATCTTGCTCTGTTAGATTTCGCCTTCACCTGGCTGCAGACTGTGGCTGAGCGGGAAGTAGGAAAATAAATGAGCTAAAATGCCTAAAAAGTTTAGAACGTAGGTCGGGTGGTTTCCGCCTCCGGCGGAGTTCACCCGACAACAATTGCTGAGGAAGATAGATGACAGACAACATTCTAGATAAGAAAGACCTGGACAAGAGCCGCATGGAGCCCATGGTGGACGGTAAATTCTCCTTCGCTTGCCACCCCGGTGTTCCCTGCTTCACGAAATGCTGCTCCGATCTCGATCTCGCCCTTACCCCATACGATGTCTTGCGGTTAAAGTACAGGTTGGAGGTCTCCTCGGGGGAACTCTTGGAACTCCACACCACTGACGAGGTTAGGCATAATTGTGGGTTGCCGGTACTGATGCTCAAGATGAAAAATGACTCGAAGCGAACCTGTCCTTTTTTACAGTCGGAAGGCTGTACTGTCTACGAGGATCGGCCGGGCGCCTGCCGTCTTTACCCTGTGGCCCGAGCTGCTAAATACATTGGCGGCACAGTCAAGGAACAACACTTTTTGATAAAAGAGCCACACTGTCTTGGATTCCACGAGGAAAAAGAGTGGACGGATAAGGAGTGGCTGGAGAACCAGGGGCTAGAGCTCTACAACGAGATGAATAGTCTGTGGATGAAGATAAATCAGTCCAGTAAAGAAAACCAAACCCCTCCACCCATAACTGATGAAAAGCTCAAGATGTACTTCATGGGCTGTTACAACCTGGACGCCTTCAAAAGATTTGTCTTCGAAAGCGAGCTGCTGAATTTATTTCAGATTGACAAAAGGACCGTTTCCCGAATCCGGAATGATGAGACGGAGTTACTCAAATTTGCTTTTAGGTGGTTACAGTTTTCCATCTTCGGTAAAAAAACAATGAAACCCAAACCCACCGCGCTTAAGGCCAGAAAAAAGGCAATGGGTAGAAGGTAATTCCCATCACCTTTTTTGGGGCTCAAGGCAACAGGTTCAGGGCGTAAGGCTATTGATATTATACAATATTCCTTGTGCCTTATATCTTGCGCCTTCTGCCTTTTATTTATTCAATAATCCCGTCCTTCAAGTCATGCTTGGTCCACACAGGAATAGGGTCGCAGATATTATTCCTCGGATTCAACCGACACCTATAGGAGGTCTTTGACTTCCGGGTCTTTTCCATGTAGTCCCAGCCCTCCACATAGTAGCTGCAGTCGTCGTTGAAACAGACGTACTGGAATGGCTCACTCCAGGTATTTTGCGGCGGCGGCTGCCATTTGAGCATCTGTTCTCCACAGTGTGGGCAATTGGCACTTTCCTCTTTAGTCATTGTTTGAACTCCCTGCTTGTATAGTATCAAACCGAATGCCCCTTTGGGCCTATCGGTTCTTCAGGTAAATGTCAGAAAACTCCTCGAGCGTTTCTTTCATGATCGCCTCAGGGTTGGGTATGCCGTCTGTGAAAATCTCTCCGATCTTGTCGAAATCCAGCTGACCCAAGTCTCTAACAATGGCCATGTACTGAGATTTCTTTTCTTCCGGTAAGCACTCAACCATCCTGCGACCAAGCATAGTCTCGTATAAATTATACATCCTCTCTAGCTCTTGCTCCTCGTTCTCATCATCTAACTCCAGCCCTCTCTTCCTCATCAGCGCTTCACAGAAATCGACAATAAATGGATTGCGTGCTTTCTCCTCAGTCATAAAATGTTCCTTTCTAAGCCGAATTTTAACCGTTTTCTCCAGTACACATTATAGTATAAGCATAGTATGGTCTGTTTGCCACCTTTAATTGTGCATTATTTCGCTAACTCGTTGACTTTTTCCCATGCCTGCGATACTTTTACGCCTCTTCAATAAAATCCCCCCTAGTTCCCCCCTTTATAAAAGGGGGGACTTTATGAAACCACGACAATCTCATCCCCCTTTCTTAAAGGGGGACCGAGGGGGATTTTTGTTGCCGTTTCACGTCCTTCGAGGCCAGCACTGCTAAACAGGCCTAACCTTTTTTCATATTTTGGGAGTTGTATCATGAGCGACACAGAAAACCAGGAAAAACCCAGCAAAGAGGTACTGGATGCCATTCTGCAGGTTGTCGAGGGAGGCAATCCAGAGGAAATCGCACCGAATGTCGGCATGGATGCTCAGCAGTTGGCGGCTTTGAGTGATTCTTATGTGAAGCAGACATACGAGGGCTTGCTGGGCGAAGCAGCGAAACGTAAGATCGGCCGCAATGAGCCTTGTACTTGCGGCTCGGGGAAAAAATACAAGAAATGTTGCCTGCACAAACATGAAAAGCTCAAAGAACTAATGCGCGGTGAGGTAGACTTCCAGCAGCCGGAGGAAGCTGATGAGGGGCCCCCGGAATATGTGCTAAAAGGATTCGATCTGCTGGCTGGTGGCAATCATGACGAGGCAGTTGTTTATGCCAACGATCTTCTGTCAACCTATCCTGAGGACGACCGGATTCATGACACCTTGGCTTCTGCACAACTTGCAAGCGGTCAATATGATGAGGCCATCGATATCTGCCGAAGCCGTTGGCAAGTCGCCAAGGAGGAGAAGTCCTTTTATGTGGAGCACGGCCATCACCAGCGCTTACCGCAGGATGACACGGGTGGTCCGGTCCACTTTTATCCACCCGAGACCTGGCTGGAGAAGTACTGGATTGTCTTGAAGGCCAAAGATTACCACGCATTTCTGCCCGACCCCCAAGATCCTGAGATAAAGCGCTTGGTCGATGAACTGCAAACCGCCAACGATCTGGAGCGCTTCCCCGCCCAACAAGAGCTGGGGCTCGAGCAGAGAAAAGAGGCTCTGGCGCCCACCATAGACCAACTCAAGCAGGTCGGCCCAGATGCCATTCCCTATCTACTCCAGGTTATGAGCCAGTTTTCCTGGGCGGCGTTGTTCGTTCCAGATATACTCGCCCATTACTCCACAGAGATGGCCATTCGCAGCCTCATGGAAATAACCATGTTCAGCTATCACTTTGTCTCTGAGGCCTGTCTCAAGCATCTTGAAGTTCTAGGAACTGACGTACTTCCATACATCCGTGATGCTTTTGGCCGCGACCATGACTTTGATGAACTCAAGGTGGGTTTCATCAATATGCTGAGCAACCTTGATGCACCTGGTGTGGATGATTTTCTGTTGGAACTCCTCGAGCATGAGGAGCCTGCGGTGGTGGATTGGGCTGGTCTGGTTCTCGGCAAGAGAGATCGAGTTGATCTTCTGCCCACCCTTGAGGAAGTTAACACCCGGATCGGGAACAAACCTCGCATTTCCTGGGCGATCAATCATCTCAAGAAGATAAAGGAAGGGGAGGAGTAGAAGACACTAGCAGTGTCATTCTGAGCAAAGCGAAGAATCTCGGCGTCAGTAATATGAACACCTTACGAGATTCTTCGTCGCGTGCCGCTCCTCAGAATGGCGTATTCGGAGACTTTTTCAGCAGCCTGTTTATAAGTCCAGCTAGCTGGACTAGTCTTCGTGTCCCAGGATCTTCATCCTGAATGCTGCTGCTTCCTGGCGCTTCTCATCCAGCTGGCGCCATTCCTGTCTCAGCATATCCAGATTCTGTTTCTGCTCCAGCCATTGGGTCTGTTCTTCAGTGGCTGCCCCATCTACAGCATCTCCACTTACAGGTTCGAATCCATTTTGACCCTCGAGTTCCTCTAGCCGTCTTTTGACCTCGGTGACTTTCGCTTTCACCGTTCGCATTTGCGCTAGAATGTCTTCCTCATCTCGGGTCAAGGGTACGTAGTTTCCCCAGCACTCATCCTCTTTATCGAAGTATTGGTGGCAGGTTGTGCAGGACTCGCCATTCTCAGTCACAGAAATGCTGCCATCTTTTTCGACGTCGCCACTCATTAAAACTCCTCCCTATCTAGAGCGCTCATGGCGTAAATTCGAATATCGAATATCGAAATACGAAACAATTTTCAAATATCAAAATTGTCCTGCGTACTCCCCACCTTCGGCGAGTCCCCAGTTTCAAATGACCAAAACATGATATCTTTTATTCCAATCAGCATTGTTTTGAACATTGGAAAATTCGGATTTCGAATTTGTTTCGTGCTTCGTGCTTCGTGCTTCGGATTTTAAAACCTTCACTTGGTAACACCCATACTATAGGCACCTCAACAACGTTTTGCAAATCGTACCTAAAAAGCCCGGCCCCCTAGAGAGGACCGGGCTTTTTAGTAACTCGATTTTAGTTGTAGACTATTCTTTCTTCTCTTCCTCTTCGGCCGGCTTCTCTTCTTCAACCTCCGCAGGAGCTTCAGCTTTCTCCTCCACCGGTTCGGCTTCGGCGGCCGTTTCCTCAGCAGCTGGCTCTTCAGCTGGAGGTTCTTCAGCAGCCGGAGTCGGCTCAGTTGTTGGAGCGGCCACAGGTACAGCTGCGACTCCTTCTACCCCAAATGGCCGATCGATATAAGCAGCGTAGCCCATTGCTACTGTCCGGTAGAATATATGGGCCAGTTTGCTGTAGGGCAGGTAGGCAATGATGTAGAAGACTGAAACCAGATGCAAGAAGTAAATACCATAGGCAACAGTGCCCACATTGCCCACCCGGCCAACCCAGGTCAAAAGCCCCGTTGAAACCGTGGCCAAGACAGCTATTATCAGAGACCAATCAAGATAGCTAATGGTACTCTCGGCATCTTTGGGCTTAAGCCGGTTGGTGATTACCAGGATAA